>JADCEV010000145.1 GCA_020249865.1 Roseomonas sp.
AGACCTGATCAAGATGCTCACGATGGTAGAAGCGCCGGAAAAGGCCACGCTCAAGCAGCGCGCCAAAGGCCAAGCCCCCAAGCACCGCGGCAGGCAGGGCAAGCCAAAGCGAACCCGTGCCGCCGGAGATGATGAAGGCGATATAGGCGCCAATCATGAAAAGGCTGCCATGGGCGAGGTTGATCACGCCCATGACACCGAAGATCAGGGTAAGGCCACTGCTGATCAGAAACAGCAGTAGCCCATATTGCAGCCCATTCAGAAGCTGCGCGGCCAAGCCGGACATTTGTTATTCCTCCCTGTCTTGCCGCACATCAGGCAGTCGGCATGCGGCAGCCAGTGCCGGGATCAGCGAGCTTCTCGGCCGCAACGCCAATGACCTGGTTCTGGCCGCCGCGCGCTTCGCGCAGATAAATGTCCTGCACCGGGTTATGCTGCGGTGACAGGGTGAAGGTGCCGCGTGGGCTTTCGATGCGTGCGTTGCGCATTGCTGCGACCAGGGCGCGTTCAGCGGTAATGTCGCCGCGTGTCGCCTCAAGCCCTACTGCGAGCAATTGGCCCGCATCATAGCCCTGCACCGCGTAGACATCCGCCTCACGCCCGGTCCGTTCGCGGAAGGCGCGGCGGAAAGCGATATTGCGTTCGGTTTCGATACCATCGCCGTAATGCAAGGCGGTGCGCACACCCTCAGCCGCAGCCCCCTGCGCAGCGAGCGTTCCTTCAGTAAGGAAGCCCGAGCCCACAAGCGGGATACGGTCCTTGAGCCCGGCCGAGGCATAATCGCGCACAAATTGCACCGCGCCACCGCCCGCAAAAAAGGCGCCAACGGCCTCCACATTAAGGCCAGCGATCTGCGCCAGGATTGGCTGGAAATTGTTTTCTGGGAAGGGCAGCGTCAATTCACGCACAAGTTCCGCACCGCCCGAACGCAGACCTTCGCGGAAACCCTCGGTTGCTTCCTTGCCTGCCGCATAGTCCCAGGTCACCCAGGCTGCGCGGCGCACGCCACGATCGGCAAGTGACTTGCCGATGGCGAAGGCAGGCTGCCAATTGGTGAAGGATGTACGGAAGATAGTGGATGCGCAAAGCTCGCGCGTTGCCGCGGCATTTCCAGCATTCGGAATGATCAGCGGTACACCGCGTTCGCGTGAGGCCTGGACCATCGCCATGACGACACCGGAATGCACAGTGCCGACCATGGCGCCGACACGTTCACGGCCCACCAGGCGATTGACATTTTGGACCGACTTCGCCGGATCTGATTCATCATCAAGCCGCACCAATTGAATTGGACGACCACCAAGCTTGCCGCCCTTCTCGGCGACATACATTTCAAAGGCCGCAGCGATATTTTCGCCGAGCGAGGCAAAGGTGCCCGAGAAGGGCAGCATCAGCCCAATGCGAAGCGCAGCACCCTGGGCGATTGCCGGGCGCGCCAAGGCGCCGGTGGTAAGGCTGGCTGCAGCGCCGGTAAGCAGCAGGCGCCTTGAGATATTTGAGTTCGTATTCATGGTCGTTTCCTCTCTCTATTGGTGTCGTTCGGTTGGGTCAGATAGCGATTGCCGAAGGATGTCGCGCGAGCGGCGTCACTTCGATATCCATGAACGGGAAGAGCGGCAGCGTGCTCAGGATCGCGTGCAACTCATCATGATCGGCGACGTCAAAGACGCTGTAATTTGCGTAGGCGCCTGCGATCCGCCACAGATGGCGCCACTTACCTTCACGTTGCAGCGCCTCGGCACGCGCCTTCTCCGCAGCCTTCAGCGTCTCAAACCGGGTAGGATCAACATCATGCGGCACGCGCACATCCATTCTGACGTGATAGAGCATCTGGATCTCTCCTCAGGCGCGCGCGTAGCGGCGCAGCTTGTCGTGATTAAGCGTCACGCCAAGACCAGGGCCTGACGGCAGGTGAATGCGGAAATCCTCAAAGCGCAGCGGTTCCTCGACCAGGTCATCGGTCAGGATCTGCGGGCCGAAATGCTCACAGCCCCAGGCAAGGTCGCGCAGGCCAGCGAAGGCATGCAGATGTGCCGCGGCGCCGATGGAACTTTCCAGCAGGCAACCGCCATAAAGCCCAATGCCAGCCGCTTCGGCCACTGCCGCGACCTTATGCAGATTCAAAAGACCCGCATGCTTCACAAGCTTCAGTGACACCACGTCAGCGGCAGCGCTTTGCGCCACACCCAGCATGTCATGGGTTGAAAAGACGCATTCATCCGCCATCAGGGGTACCGCCGAGCGCGCCCGCACGCGCGCCATACCAGCGACGTTCCAAGCAGGCAGCGGTTGTTCAACCAGCGTCACGCCAAGCTCGGCCAGCACCGGGAGGCACCGATTAGCTGTTGTTTCGTCCCATGCCTGATTTGCATCCACAATGAAGCGCGCGCGGTCGCCTAACGCCGCGGTCAGGCGGCGCATGCGCGCCAGATCCGCTTCGGGCGCCAGCGCGCCAATTTTGACCTTGAAGGTTTCGTGCAGCCGGGCCGCGAGCTTCGCCTCGGCTTCATCAATCTCCTGTGCCGGATCACCCGAGGCGAGCGTCCAGAGCACCGGGACGCTATCGCGCACCAGACCGCCAAGAAGCTGATATGCCGGCACACCAAGCGTCTTGCCGACAGCGTCAAACAGCGCTGTTTCAATCGCTGCCTTTGCCGCGTTGTTGCGCTTCGCCGCGCCATCAAGCAAGGCGCCTGCAACCGCAAAGCTAGTCGCCTGGTGGCCGACCAATGCCGGGGCAAGATGCGCGTCAATATTGGCCTTGATGGCCTCAACACTCTCCTCGCTCCAACGAGGGCCACCAAGGGTTGCCGCTTCACCGATACCCTCGGCTCCATTTGCCAACCGAACCTCGACGATGACGTAGCTCTGCGCCGTGACGGACAGGGACGAAAGCTTGTGCCGACGCACGGTTGGCACATCAACGATGGTGCTGCGAATGGCCTGGATCGTCAGGTCACGCCGCAGATCGGCCGGGATAATGATGGGGCTGTCAGGCATGGGTGGCTCCACTCAGGACGCAGTCGTGGGCGACGGCGCGCAAATCGCGCCGCCTGGTTCTTCGCCGGGGCTGATGGCCCCAGCGCGGTTTGGTATTTTGAAAAGCGGCGCGAAGGCCGCGCGGTCAGCCCGCCGGGGCGTGCGCGCGGTTCACGATGGTGCTGGGCGCCGCTTCGCTATCACTGTGCAGCACGAAGTCGAAGGTGATTTCGGCATAGGGCGCATTCAGACCCTTGGCCCGCACCTTTTCGGCATCATCCACGCGGCGCACCTGAGGGATCAGGCCATCACGTGTGGCGAAAGCGAAGTCATCATGCAGATATTCATCGCCATCAATGTTGATCTGCGTCGTCAACTTGCGATAGCCGGCTGCGGTGACGAAGAAGTGGATATGCGCGGGGCGGTGGCCGTGACGGCCCAGCAAATCAAGCAATTCTTGCGTCACGCCATTCGGCGGGCAGGCATAACCGGCGGGCAGGATGGAACGGAAGCGATAGCGGCCTTCCGCATCGGTTTCGATACGCCGGCGCAGATTGTACTTTGCCTGATTGGGGTCGAAGAAGGAATAGCCGCCAAGCGTATTGGCATGCCACACATCAACGATGGCGCCTGCCACTGGCTTGCCATTCATGTCGCGCACCTGGCCATCCATGAAAAGGACTTCGCCCTGCTCGGTACCGTCATCAAGCCGCGCTTCGCCCTTCGAAAGGGGCGCACCTTCGATCCAAAGCGGGCCTTCAATGGTGCGCGGCGTGCCGCCTTCCAGGCCGGCCTTGCGTTCCGCCTGATCAAGGCGCAGGTCAAGGAACGTCTCAAGCCCAAGGCCCGGTACCAGCAGGCCGGTTTCATTCGCCTGGCCAAGCCGCGTCAGATAGGCCATTGCGGACCAGAATTCATCGGGTTGCACATCAAAATCTTCGATCGTGCGGAACAGGTCGGAAACCACGCGATGCACAATGCGCTTCAGGCGCACATCGCCAGTGCCATCACCAAGGTTGCTGACCTTCATCAGCAGGTCCTTGACTTCTTTTGTATCCATCAGGCTGTCGGTCATCTTAGAGTCCTCCGTTAGGGGTGGTTGGTCAAAATGGTCAGCCGAGATCCCCGCCCGAAACAGGCAGGGTAACGCCGGTGATGTAGGAAGCCTCATCTGAGGCCAGGAACAGGATCGCTGCCGCCTGTTCATCAATCGTGCCGTAGCGATGCATGAGGCTGGACGCGACTGTTTGGTCCACCACCTGCTGCATCCAGCGATCTTCATCAGCACTGCGTGGCGCCGCGTTGCGTGGGATGCGGCGCGGCGGCGCTTCAGTGCCGCCAGGAGCGGTTGCGCAAACACGAATACCATGTTCCGCATATTCCATCGCAAGGCAGGCAGTGATCGCGTTTACACCGCCCTTGGCCGCGGCATAGGGAACGCGATTGACGCCGCGGGTTGCGATTGAGGAGACATTGACGATCACACCGCCACCCGCTTTCAACATCGCGGGCAATACGGCACGGCAGCACCAAAGCGTTGGGAAAAGCGAACGGCGGATTTCCGCCTCAATCTGCGCTTCCCCGTATTCCGCAAAGGGCTTCGCCCAGATCGTGCCGCCGACATTGTTCACAAGAATATCAACCTTCCCGAAGGCTTTCTGCGCCCGCGTCACTGCATCAGTCGCGCCAGAGAAGCCTTCCAGGTCGGCAGATATGGCAATGGAGTCACCGCCTGCGTCGACTTGCACTTCCTCAACCAGTTCAGAGCGATCCACCAGCGCGACGTTGGCGCCTTCCCGCGCCATGCGCAGTGCGACCTCGCGGCCGATACCTTGCGCGGCGCCGGTTACGATTGCTGTCTTGCCGGCGAAGCGGCCTGAGAAGCTTCTCATCGCTGCCTCACGCCACTTGCCGATTGCTCTCGCCGATGGCGGTGACGGCACCGCTCGGGGAGAATTTTTCATAGTAGAAATTAGTCGGCGTCACGCCCTGCGCAGCAAGCCAAGTACGAACCGCATCCACCATCGGCGGCGGGCCGCACAGATAGACATCCACCTCACCACCATGCAGATGCTCGGGCGCGACATGCGCCGTGACATAGCCCTTGCGCGGATGCATGCTTTCCTCAGCGGCGACGCAGGTGGAGAAGGTAAAGCTTGGGATGCGGGCAGCCAGCGCTTCGATCTCGGCCAAGCCCACCAGATCGGCATCATTGGTGACGCCATAAACCATGTGTACGGGCTGCGAGATACCTACCGTGGCCAGCCTGCCAAGCATGGACAAGAACGGCGCAAGACCCGTGCCGCCGGCCAGGAATAGCAGCGGCCGCTTCACCTCCCGCAAATAGAAGCTACCAGCCGGGCCAGTGAAGTCCATCGCCTCACCAGGGGTGGCTCCCCCACGCAACCAGGTGCTCATCCGACCGCGTGGGATGTCACGAACCAGGAAGGATAGGGTTGCATCACCCGGCGTGGAACTGAAGGAGTAAGACCGATGTTCATCCGTTCCAGGCACGCGCAAATTCACGTATTGCCCCGGCAGGAAGCTAAGACCCGCCGGCGCTTCGAGCGTGAATGCAATAGAAGTTTCTGAAAGCCGATCCACGCCGCGAAGTACCGTTGCAAAGCTCTGCCCTGCCGTCTTGCAAACTGCCGAGGAAGCCGGGATTGCAAGCACAAGGTCGCTTTCCGGGCGCATCTGACAGGCGAGTGCCAGACCGGATGCGGCCTCATCCTCGGTCAGCGCATCTTCGATGTAGCTGCCGCCATCATAGCGGCCGGACTCCACGCGGCATTTACAGGTGCCGCAGGCACCGTCGCGACAATCAAGGGGAATGTTGATGCCCAGGCGATAGGACGCATCGGCCACGGTCTCGCCGGTACGCGCTTCAATGAAACGCGTGACGCCATCTTCGAAGTTAAGCGCGATGCTGTAAGCCATGGCTTTTCTCTTTCCCCCGCGTCTTTCTTAGATGTGATAGATATCAACGACGTGGTGGATGTAGTCGTTCTTTAGGATGACTTTCTTGTTGCGGATCAGCGGCCGCTCCCCGCTTGTATCAATCGTGTAGAAAGACGTGCCGAAATAGGTATCGGTCGTCTTGTAGCGAAAGCTGTAAGTCACCCAGTTGAAGCGAAGCTTCGTCAGCCCGCCCGCCTGATCCAGAATTTCGACATTGCTGATGTTATGGGACGTGCGTGGTTCCGGCAGGCTTGTCGCACTGCTGCGCTCAGTCCTGATGCGGAAGACGCGATCTTCAAGCCCGCCCTTATGTCCATACCAGATCAGCGAGATTTCAGTCTGCGGGTCCGTTACCAGCTTGTCGTCATCATCCCAGGACGGCATCCAGAATTCGGCATCCGGCGCGTAATGCGCAAGCCAGGAATCCCAATCCTTGTCATCAAGGGCGCGGGCTTCGCGATACAGGAATTGAGTGGCATCCTGAATCGAGAAGCTGTTGCGCGCAGGGGCTTCGATGGTGATCGACATGGCGTTTCTCCTCAGCCTTCGGTCTTGCCGGGCTCGGCCGAAAGCGCGCGCTGCATCGCTTCCTGCCAATATTTGTGCTGCACGACGAACAGCCCTTCATCTTCGGTCTTTGCGCCACTCATTAGCGGCTTGAGGCCGATGGACTGAGCCGCCGCGTCGGGGCCGGGGATCCAGTGCTGCGCACCACGCGTCATGTCGTTCCAGCGTGCGGCGCGTGCGCCCATGGACATTTGGCAGGCGCGGAATTCCTCAAGGTCATCCGGTGTCGCCATGCCGGATGCGTTGAAGAAATCCTCATACTGGCGAATGCGATGTGCACGGGCTTCCGCCGGTTCGCCCTTTGGCGCGATGCAGTAGATGGTCACTTCGGTCTTGTCCACCGCAATCGGGCGATAGGTCCGGATCTGCGAGGAGAATTGATCCATCAGATAGACATTCGGATAAAGGCAAAGGTTACGGCTGCGGCCTACCATCCAATCCGCGCGCGCCTGGCCGAATTGCGCGGCCAATTCCTCACGGCGCTCCCAATTCGGCCGATCCTCAGGGTTTGCCCAATTGGTCCAAAGCAGCAGATGGCCGTGTTCGAAGGAATAGAAGCCACCACCGCCCTTCGCCCAACCGCCGGCGCTCATGGCGCGCGTGGTATCGGCTTGCGCGGCTTCCTTGCGGCGGCTCGTGGTAGCCGCATAATTCCAATGCACTGCGCTGACGTGATAACCATCCGCGCCATTTTCGGTCTGCAGCTTCCAATTGCCATCATAGATATAGGTGGAAGCACCACGCAGCACTTCGAGCCCATCGGGTGACTGGTCCACGATCAAGTCAATGATCTTTGTTGCCTCACCCAGATGCTCAGTCAGCGGTTTTACATCGGGGTTCAGGCTGCCAAACAGAAAGCCGCGATAGCTTTCAAAACGCGCAACCTTGGTCAGGTCGTGGCTGCCATCCTTGTTGAAGCTTTCCGGATACCCGGCATCGTTCGGATCCTTCACCTTCAAAAGCTTGCCGCTATTGTTGAAGGTCCAGCCATGAAAGGGGCAGGTGTAGGTCGCCTTATTGCCGCGCTTATGGCGGCAGAGCATCGCGCCGCGGTGGCTGCATGCATTGACGAAGGCGTTCAACTCACCCTGACGGTTGCGGGCGATGAAGATAGGCTGGCGGCCCATCGTTGTCGTGAAATAGTCGTTGTTGTTTGGGATCTGGCTTTCATGCGCCAGATAGATCCAGTTGCCTTCGAAGATGTGGCGCATCTCAAGCTCGAACACTTCGGGGTCGGTGAAAATGTCGCGCGCTACCCGAAAGACGCCCTTTGCGGCATCATCTTCAAGTGCGGAGTCCACGGTGGTCTGGACGCTATCGAGCATGGACGGTCTCCTATCTATTCGTATTGGAAAAGGGTGCGAGCGCCGCAGCGGACAGGCCGCGCATGACGCTGAGGATATCGGCAGCGCAACGGCCGCATTGGGCGCGGCAGCCGCAGCTTGCGTAGACATCGCGGGGACGGCGGGCGCCGCCACGAAAAGCTTGCGCGATCTGGGTGTCACTGATGGCGTTGCAGAGGCAAAGATAGATGCCCTCGGCCCCACGTCCCGTTTGGGTCTGCGCGAGAGCTTGGCCGATCACCCCCACTGGGGGTATGGGCTTCAGTGCCTGGGTTGACGCATTCAGCATCTGTTTCCTCCGTCCAGGCCAGATGCCCCTTTTCCTCAGCGCCTTTCCAATACTAAATGGGTCACAACCATACCTAGGGGGTATCGTGGACTCACGGCAGCTCCGCTATTTCGTCACCGTGGCAAGGGAACGGAACTTCACCCGCGCCGCAGAAAAGCTGCGCATCGCCCAGCCGCCGCTGAGCCGTGCGATCCAGCAGCTTGAGGATGAATTCGGTTTGGCCTTGTTTGATCGGGCGAGCAGGCCCCTCGCGCTAACAGATGCGGGGCGGGTTCTATTTGAGCAGGCCGTCCAGATGCTCGATCGCATGGATGAGATGAAGGCCATGGTCTCCCGGCTGCGTGACGCAGAACTCACCCGCCTTGGTGTCGGCTTCGTGGCGTCCACACTCTATGGGTATCTGCCAGAAGTGATCCGGCGATACCGTGCTGCGCGCCCAAAGGTAGAGCTTACGCTGCTTGAAATGACAACGATGGAACAGATCGCAGCACTGAAGGAAGGCCGCATTGATGTCGGCTTTGGGCGAATTACCTTCAATGATGCCACGATTGAGCGTACGGTCCTGCGTAATGAAACGCTATGCGTCGCCTTGCCGCTGACCCACCGCCTTTCTTCACGCACTGGTCTGCTGAAGCTTTCAGAACTCGCGGATGACGCATTGGTAGTCTATCCAAAAGCGCCGCGCCCGAGCTATGCGGACCAGGTGCTAGCGCTATTTCGGGAACGCGATATCAAGCCGAAGCAAGTGCATGAGGTGCGAGAATTGCAGACAGCGCTTGGCCTGGTCGCAGCAGATACTGGTGTCTGCATCGTCCCGGCCTCTGTCGAACGGCTCCGGCGCGATAATGTTGTGTATCGGCGGCTTGATGAGTCTGGCGCCGTTTCACCGATTATCATGAGTACGCGAAAAAGTGATCGCTCTCCGGAGATAGGTCTGATCCTTCGTATTGTGAAGGAGATGTACAAAAAGGAAGGGATCACGTTTGGTGCGTGAAGGTTAGTTCCTCTGTGCGGCGTCAGCGCCCTTGGGACTAAATTGGCGATTTGAATAACGGAGGATTTCTGGCTCATCGTAACCCCAAGGAGAGTGAAGATGAGCCAGAAATCCTCCGCCCCACCCACACGGGTGCCAGCTGAAAAGCTGGTCCGGGATATTCGGCGTGCCACGCGCAAGCACCATTCCGCCGAGGACAAGATCCGCATCGTCCTGGAAGGGCTCCGCGGCGAGGAAAGCATCGCCGCCCTATGCCGCCGCGAAGCCATTGCTGAGAGCCTGTATTACGCTTGGTCCAAGGAGTTCCTGGGTGAGGCGCTGGCGCGCCACGGGTTCAAGCGCCACGCCGAACGGTACCCTCACATTGACAGTCGGGGCCGCGCCATGTTGGCTATCATCTCGCCTCGTGAGAGGGTGAGGAGAAAAACGCCATGAAGAAGCGCCAGATCCTGCGCGCTGCGGCCGGCCTTGGACTGCTAGCCGCCCCCGCCTATGCGCAAGCGCCTTTCCCAAGTTCTCGCATCCGCATGGTCGTGGCCTTCCCGCCCGGTGGAAACACAGACATTTTTGGGCGCCTATTTGCCGAACCCTTCGGACAGGCGCTCGGCCAGCCCGTTGTCGTCGATAATCGCGGCGGCGCGGGCGGCCTCATCGGTTCGGGCGAGGTGCATCGCGCCCGACCGGACGGTTACACGTTGATCTTCCAGAGCCCGACGGCCGGGATCACAGGCCCGCTTACACGTCGTGTGCCGCCCTTTGATCCGGTCACGGGGTTTTCGCATATCTCCATCCTCGGCATTACGCCGCTCTGCCTGGCAGTGAACCCGCAGCTTGGCGTCAACAACCTGGCCGAATTGATCGCCATGATCCGCGCCCAGCCGGGCCGACTGAGCTATGGCAGCTCTGGCATCGGCGGCGTCCCGCACCTCGCGACGGAGTTGCTGCGGATGCGAGCAGGCAACCTTGATGTGGTGCATGTGCCCTACCGAGGCTCAGGGCCGTTAACCCAAGATCTGCTCTCCGGCATCATCTCCTTCGCGGTGGACGCCTTCACGGCACTGCTGCCGCAGCACCGTGAAGGGAAGCTCAAGATTATCTCCGTCTTCGGTGACCAGCGCGCAGCGGTGGTGCCCGAGGTGCCGACCGCGCGCGAGGATGGCTTCGACGTCGTGATCCGTCTCGCCAACTACCTGGCCGCTCCTCCCGGCACACCGCCGGACCGGCTGGAGCGGCTCTCCGCTGCCGCTCGCGCCGTGATGTCCACGCCCGAGATGGCCCGCGCGCTGGAAGCCATGGCTTTTGTGCCCGTGACGGATTCGACGCCAGAGCGCGCCACCCGCTTCATCGCGGATGAGGCGGCCCTCTGGAGACCCGTAATACGTGCCACCAACATCGAGATCGATTAGACGCGCGTGTTCAGGCTGACGGACAAGGTGGTGTTCCTGACCGGCTGCGGCTCGGTGGGTCCTGGCTGGGGAAATGGCAAATCGATCGCGGTGCTTTTTGCCCGGCAGGGCGCACGCATCTTCGGCGTGGACATCAGTGAGGCGGCGGCGCGGGAGACTCAGGCAATCATCACCGGCGAGGGCGGCATCTGCGAGGTTGCGACCGGTGATGTTACGGATTCGGCGCAGGTGGCTCGGCTGGTCGAGGCTTGCATGGCGCGCTTCGGCCGCATCGACGTGCTGGTAAATAATGTCGGCAAGTCCGAACCCGCTATCCCCGGTGAGATGGACGAGGCGCTGTGGGACAGCCAGCTCGCCGTCAATCTCAAAAGCGCTTTCCTCTGCTGCCAGGCGGTGCTGCCGATCATGCAGAAGCAGGGAAAGGGAGCCGTGGTCAGCATCGCCTCCACTGCGGGCATTCGCTACACGGGCAAGCCCCAGGCGGCCTATTCGGCGGCCAAGGCGGGGCTGATCCATTTCAGCAAGACCACCGCCATCACCTATGCTCCGCACGGCATCCGCATGAACTGCGTGCTGCCAGGTCTCATGTACACACCTCTGGTGGCAAAGCTTGCTGAGCAATTTGCGGGCGGCGACCTGGAGGGGTTCGTAGCGAAGCGCAACGCCGCCGTTCCCATCGGAAAGATGGGCGAGGGATGGGACGTGGCGCATGCCGCGCTGTTCCTTGCTTCTGACGAGGCGAAATACGTGACCGCAACGGAACTCGTCGTGGATGGTGGGTTGACGGCTTCCACACGTTGATCGCGGCACGCTGGCTTATTCTTCCAGATTGTCCAGCGTCAGCGCCTATGAGACTCAGGTGCCTTCCTGAACGTATCCTGTCCGTCGTAAAATTATGTGCGGTTTATTGACACAATGAATAGTGGAGTATTCGTCCATCTGCAGTCAGAAGTTGGGTTCGCCTCAGGCCAGTAAATTGAGTCGAGCTCTATGTCCCCCACCCGGCACAGCCTAAGCTGACCTCAACCCGAGAGGATACCATGGCTGAAACAACACCCCGTATTGTCCTTGTTACTGGTGCCGCAGGCGGCATTGGAAGCGCCATGGTCGCATCGCTTCTCGCTGCCGGGCACGGCATTGCGGCGCTTGATTGTGATGCCCGGGGCCTAGAAATGCTGCTGGCGGCGCATGGTTCCCATCCAAATTTGCACGCAATTGAAGCGGATCTTTCAACGGCACAGGGATGCGAAGCGGGTATGGCCGCCGCTGTGTCCCATTTTGGCCGCATAGACGTGGTGGTGAATAATGCAGGCATTGGTGTATCCAGTCTTCGTCCTGATGCGGAAACCCGACTGCCAAGCCTTGAGGAACTCAGCGGATCAGTCTGGGATCGCTTTTTTGCGATTAATGTCACGGCCCCAATGTTGCTGACGCGTGCCGCCGTGCCAATGATGCGTGAGGCTGGCTGGGGACGGATCATCAATAACACTACATCTTTCCGCACCATGCTGCGCGTATTGCCCTATGGCGCCACCAAAGCGGCACTGGAGGCCAGCTCGGCAGTGTGGGCAGCAGAGTTGGCTGGCAGCGGCATCACGGTGAATGTGCTGATCCCAGGCGGCCCCACTGATACGCCTTTCATTGGCGCCGAGTCAGGCTGGGCCAGGGATGCGATGCTGAGGCCAAGCGTCATGGGCCCACCCTTGGCCTGGCTTGTCTCCGACGCGGCAGGGGATTTCACGGGCCAGCGCATCATCGCGGCACGTTGGGACAACAGCCTTACAGGTGCGGAAGCCGCAGCCCGGGCTGGCCGCGCCATTGGCTGGCCCGAGCTTGGCGCCGACGCGGTTTGGTTGACCGCAAAAAATTCGTAGGCTCTCGATCATATAGTGGCCGTCCCGGCCCCTGTTTTCTCGCTTTCAGGCAAGGTGCTGCTTCGTTGCAGGCGCGGGGAACGCGCCCTTGCCCTTGAGTAACCGGATCTACCGGGAATTAGCACCGCTTCTGATGGAAATGTCAGTACCTGTCGACATTGCAATCAGCGTGTCGTCATGTCCAAATCTGTACTCACGATCGAGACTCATCGCTCTCAACGAAAGCTACACCCCATGCGTTTTTTGTGATGATCACTCTGTTCTTGTACGCAACGGGTTCCGCCGTGGCGCAAGGCCTTAGCTTACCCGGCATGGGCGGTCAGGGCGGAAGCGCGACCGATGCGCTGCGCGGCGCCTTTGCCGAGCAGACGCCAGAGCAAAGGCGCGCCTTTTGCGGCCGTGTCGCGCAGGC
>JADCEV010000146.1 GCA_020249865.1 Roseomonas sp.
CGCCTTTCGCGGCATTGCAGGGCTGGCTGGCCTGCGTTTCCGCAAATTGTATGAGGTGAAAAGTGCCGGCGATCCGCGCAGCCATTACAGCGAAAGCGTGCGCGCGGGGGATATGACGGTTTCCATGGCCTGGCAGGGCTTGGGTGAGCCCTTCTGCTTCGCTTTTGCGCCACCGCAATCCGCGACCGGCAAGCATGTGATGCCGAGCCTTTTCATCGGCTGCGAAAGCGCCGCCGTGACGGTGAATGGCATTCGCCGCCCGGGTGCGCCCATTCCGCGCGAAGTGGCGGGGCAGAAGATCAGCACGGCCATGCTCGCCTTCAGCGAGACCTGGCTGCGCGTTTAGTCGCGCTTACGCCGCGCGGTATTGCCGGAGCGATCCGGCATGCATGATCCGCCCCGCGAGTGGGCGGCCAATGATGCGTTCCGCAAGCCGCGCGGCTTCAATCAGCCGGTCAAGATCAATGCCGGTTTCTATGCCCATCTCGTGGCACAGAAACACCATATCTTCCGTGCAGATATTGCCGGCGCCGCGCGCATCGCCATGGCCGGCAAAGGGGCAACCGCCCAGGCCCGCCACGGAACTGTCAAAGAGCGAAACGCCCATTTCAAGCGCCGCCAGCACATTGGCGGTGCCAAGCCCGCGCGTGTCATGCAAATGCAGGCCGACTTCCACATCGGGCAGCTTTTCGCGCAGCATTCCAACCAGGCGCCGTACCGCCTGCGGATTGGCCCAGCCCATGGTATCGGCGAAATAGAGCTTTTTCAGGTCAATACCGCGCTCCGCACAGATGCGATGCGCCCAGAGCAATTCCTGCACCGGCCTTTCGGGCGGAATTTCGCCTTCATAATTGCAGCCAAAGGCCGTCATCACCAAGGCGCGTTCCACCGTGACGCCGGCTTCGGCGTAAAGATCAAGCCAGCGCACCACGCGATCGCGCATTTCAGCCGCCGTGCAATTATTGTTGCGCTTGGCGAAGGCATCCGATGTGTAAAGGCTGATCTTGCCGACCAGATCAACACCCTTTGCGGCGCGCGCACGGTTGAAACCCTGTTCATTCAGCCATAGCGCTTCATAGCGCACGCCAGGGCGCTTTTTGATGGCGGCGAAAAACTCAGCCGAATCCACCATCTGCGGCACTGCCTTGGGTGAGACGAAGGATGCCACCTGAATGGCGGTGAGCCCGGTTTCGGCCAGCGCTTCCACCAGTGCCACGCGATCAGCCAAAGGATAGATCACGGGTTCGATCTGAAACCCCTCACGCGGGCCTTCTTCATGGAAATGGACATGCTGTGGCAGATCGGACATGGCGGTTTCCCCTTGGTGCCTTGCCGGTTCACCTTCGTTCACCGGAAACGCACCATAACTTTGTTTGGTCGCATTTTCCGAGTCGCCAAGTGAAGCCACTTGGCTTGAAAATGCTCCGCGCAGACGTTGACAGCCTAGCCCGGCGCGATGACGCTTGGGCGTGACTATGGCGCTGCCCGCGATGCCGCGCCAGAGCCAAAGGGAAACGCCATGAAACACACTACGCTACCGCGCCGCGCGGCGCTTTTGGGGGCTTTGGGCTTGGCGGGGGCAGGCAGCGCTGCGGCGCAACCCGCCGGGCGCTGGCCGGATCGGCCCATTCGCTTCATTGTTGCTTTCCCCGCCGGCAGCGGCACGGATGTCACCACGCGCAATTTCACCGATGCGCTGAGTGCGGAACTTGGCCAACCCGTGGTCGTGGATAATCGCGGTGGCGCCAATGGCTTCATCGCATCCGAAGCGGTCGCGCGGGCTCGCCCTGATGGCTATACGTTCCTCTCCACCGCCAATACCACGCATGGGTCAAACCCGGCGCTGTTTCATCGCCTGCCCTATGATCCCGTGGCCGATTTCGCGCCGGTCGCGCTGATTGGTGTGGGCGTACTGCTGGTGGTGGTGAATAATGATTTGCCGGTGCGCAGCATGCGCGAACTTGCCGATCACGCGCGCGCCAATCCGGGCAAGCTCAATTTCGCCTCCGGCAGTGCGTCATCGCGCGTTGCCGGTGAGATGTTCAAATCCATGGCTGGGGTGGATATGGTGAATGTCACCTACCGCTCAAACCCGCTGGGCATCACGGATGTGATTGGCGGCGTGGCGCAGGTGATGTTTGTGGATGCTACAACTTCCATGCCGCAGGCGCGCGAAGGCCGCGTGCGCGCGATTGGTGTCACCAGTCGCCAGCGCGTTCCCATGATGCCTGATCTGCCGACAGTCGAAGAACAGGGTTTTCCCGGTTATGAAATGCTGTCCTGGAATGCGATGTACGCACCAGCCGGTACGCCAGCGGAAATCGTCACGCGCGTGAATGGCCTGGTGAATGAGATTATGGCGCGCCCCGCCGTGCGCGAACGCCTGACCGCGAGCGGGATGGTGCTGCGCCCAGGCACGCCCGATGATCTCGCGCGTTTCCAGGTTGCCGAGATTGAAAAATGGAAGCGCCTGGTGCGCGAAGCCGGGATTGAATTGCAATGAGTGGCGTCCTTGCTGGGGTGCGCGTGGTGGAACTTGGCCAGGTACTGGCCGGGCCCTTCGCGGGCGCAATTTTCGCTGATCTTGGCGCTGATGTGATCAAGGTGGAAAAGCCCGATGGCGGCGATGATGCGCGCCGCATGGGCCCCGATTTTCGCCATGGCGATGCGCTGAATTTCCATGAATTCAATCGCGGCAAGAAATCCGTCACCCTTGATCTGAAATCGCGGGAGGGGGTGGAGGCTTTGCATGGTCTGCTCGCCCATGCCGATATCATGCTGCATAATCTTCGCCCCGGCGCGGCGGAGGCTTTGGGGATTGGCGCGCAAGCCGTAACCGCGCGGCATCCGCATTTGATCTATTGCGAAATGTCGGCCTTTGGCCATGTCGGGCCGGAAAAGCTGCGCCCTGGCTATGAACCTCTGTTGCAGGCATTCGGTGGGCTTTCTTCCATCACTGGGGAACCGGATGGGCCGCCGATGCGTATGGGGGCATCTGTGGTTGATCAGGGGACGGGGCTTTGGACCGTGCTCGGCGCGCTTGCCATGCTGGAACGGCGCCACCGCACGGGGCAGGGTGGGGTGGTGAATACATCGCTGTTCGAAACAGCGCTGTTGTGGGCGGGGCAGAAAATCAGCGCCTATGTGAATATGGGCAAGCTGCCGGAACGCCATGCCTCTGGCCATCCGAATCTGACACCCTATGAGGCGTTCGATGCGGCGGATGGGCCGGTGCTGGTTTGTTGTGGCAATGACCGGTTGTTTGCGAAATTCGCCGCTGAATTGGGCCATGCGGAATGGGCGAGTGATGAAAGGTTTTCGACCAATCGCGCGCGGCTGAAGCACAAGGCGCTGCTGCTGCCGATGATCGCCGCACTGATGCGTATCACGCCGCGTGCGGAATGGCTGGAACGGCTGGCGCGCATTGGTGTGCCTTGCGCGCCGGTGAATAGCATTCCGGAAGTGCTGGCGGAACCGCAAACCCAGGCGCTTGGCATGGTGCAACCCGTGCCGGGCGAGGATTTTTCCTTGGTGGCGATGCCACTTTCCTTCAATGGTGAAAGGCCGCGTATGGCAGGCCCGGCGCCACGGCTTGGCGCGCATAATGCCGAGATTTTAAAAGGCTGATTGGCCATTCACACGACGATTTACGCTGCCAGGATAGCCTCCACAATCTCCTGCACTTCCAGGGCTTCACGCAAAGTGGCCAGCCGATGCGCTTCCCCGCGTGTCATGGCGGCCACTTGCGCCAATTGGCCTTTCAGCACCAGGGGGCGCATTTTCTCATTGGGCAGCGCATCCGGCGCCTGCGCCCAATGGCCATCCGCGCTTAGCTTTTCGGCAAAGGACCAATCACGCAGACGGATGGCGCCATTCAACGTCCAGGTATTGTGATCATCCTTGCTGGTGGTGCCGACTGAGCCTTGCAGCGTGACGGGCACGCCCCCCGCCACCAGCCGCGCGGTGATGGCCGTTTCTGCGCCATCGCCGGCTGGATAGGTGACTTGCGCTTCCAGCAGCTTGAGCAAACCCAATTGCCGGCGTGTGAGGAACAGGAAATGGGAGACTACTTCGCGCGTAAACCCGCCCTCGGCGCGTTTCGCGAGCCAGCTTGCCGCCGCCTGCTGCCAGCCACGCGGCCAGGTGGGAAAGGCGACTTCAATGGCAAGGTTTTCGGGCGTGATTGCCGCACGCCAAGCGGAAAGCTGCGCCACGGCGGGTGATGACGCCATGGGGAAATTCACCGCCGCACGCGCGCTGGCTGCCTCTGCCCGCGCGACAAAGGCGTGCGCCTCATGCAGTGATGTCGCAAGTGGCTTTTCGATGAACACGCTGCGACTGGCGGCAATGGCCGCATCGGCCAATGGAATATGCGCCGCCGGTGGTGCCGCTATGTAAAGGCAATCACAGGCGGCGATTACCGCATCCGGTGTTGCCAGCATCCGCGGCGCGCCGGGGATGCCAGCCAGCCGCGTCGCCGCCGCTGGCGAGGGGTCCCAGACCGCGACGGGGGTGACGCTTTCAGCGGCATGGTCCAGGGCAGCGCGCAGCAGGCGCTCACCCATGATGCCAAGGCCGATGATACCAAGTGAGACGGGCGGTGCCATTTGAATGCTGTCCTGCAAGGGGCTTGTGACAAAGCCTGACTGCCATCACCATGGCCGAACCGCAACCCGAAGGCCGGAAGGGCGCGCATGGTCCAGAAAATTCCCGAAGCGGGCTACCGCTTCATTCCTGGCGTCTATCAATATAGCGCGGGCGTCGCCGCCGAGCCGGGCTTTCGCCTGGAACGCGTGCGCTTCGCGGAACCTGTGCCGCTGATGGCAGGCTTCGCGCGCATTGCCGCCCATCTGGAAGCGCTTGGGCGGCCCAAGCTTGCTTTTGCGGCATGTGAATTGCGCTCCCCGGCGCCATTTACGGAAGCAGGCTTCGCCGCCTTCAATCGCATTTATGGCGGCGTATTGCAGGAATGGGGCTTGTTTCGTGATGGGCTGAACCCCGTGGCGCGCAGCAATGTCTGCCCGGAAATCGCTCCACCGGTTGAGCCATGCTTTCACGCCTTTGTCTATACCATGCCCGATGCTGGCGCGGCACCTTCCTTTGCCGTGGCCGGGAGCGGGGAAGCTGCGGAAGGCAAGGGCGATTATCGCAGCAATACTGTCGCCCTTGGCGATACCTCAGCGGCCGGCATGCTTGCCAAGGCGCGTTGGGTGCTTGGGGAAATGGAACGCCGCATGGGGTTACTGGGTACCGATTGGCGCGCAACGACGGGCGTGCAGGCCTACACGGTGCACGATATGGGGCCGTTTTTTGCCGAGGAAATCGTCCGCCGCGGGGCCGCCCGCCATGGGCTGACTTGGCAATATTGCCGCCCGCCCGTGGTCGATCTGGAATTTGAGATGGATTGTCGCGGCATTGCGCGAGAGCAGGTGATCGCATGAGGCGCGTTTTCGCGCTGGGATCATCCACGCCGGAGATGCCGCATGTCTGATGCGCCGGGGTATGAGATGGGCAGTGACCATGAATTCACGCAAGACTGGTTTTCGCGCCATATTCCGGCATGGGATCATATCCTGGAAGGATTGAAGCCCACCAGAATTCTTGAAATCGGTTCCTTCGAAGGGCGCTCGGCCTGCTATCTGATCGAAAAATGTCCGAGCCTGGTCGCAAGCCCGGTTTCAATTACCTGTATTGATACCTGGGAGGGAGGCATCGAACACCAAGCCGGCGGTTTCGTTGAGGCTGTGATGACTGAGGTAGAGCGCCGCTTTGATCACAATACGCGCCTCGCGCTTGGGCGAACCGCGGGGCCTGTTTCCTTACGCAAGGAAAAGCAGCTTTCGCGTGATGCCTTGGCTGGCCTTATCGCCTCTGGCCAAATGGAAAGCTTCGATCTCATTTACATAGACGGGTCGCATGAGGCGACGGATGTGCTGACCGATGCCATCTTGGCCTTCCCCTTGCTCCGAATCGGCGGGACCTTGATTCTTGATGATTATATCTGGTCCGACCAGACCCCAGAAAGGCGTGAGCCTTCGCGAATGCCAAAGCCTGCGATTGATGCTTTCGTGAATATCTTTCATCGAAAACTGGAGATTCATCAATCGTTGCCGCTATGGCAGCTCTATGTACAAAAGGTCGCTCATTGAAATGATGCCAAAACCCATCCTGCCAATAGAAGAAACATCATGCCCAACCCGCTGATCCAGGACCCCGGTCGCATTCGTGATCTTTCCGCCGCCATGGCGAAAGGCGAGATCACCGCCGAAACCCTCGTGCGCCGCTATTTGGACCGCATCGCTGCGGTTGATGGCCAGGTGAAGGCCTGGATTCATGTGCTGGCCGACGCTGCCCTTGCCGAAGCGCGCGCTTTGGATGCGGAACGCAAGGCGGGCAGGCTGCGCGGCCCGCTGCATGGCATTCCCGTTGGCATCAAGGATGTGATTGATGTGCGCGGCCTGCCGACGCGCGCCAATAGCCCATCCCGCGCCGATATCGCGCCTGCCAGTGCCGATGCCACGGTGGTGGCGCATCTGCGTGCGGCGGGCGCGATTGTTCTGGGCAAGCTGCACACCACGGAATATGCCTTTTTCCAAAGCCTGCCACCCACGCGCAACCCGTGGGATTTGGCGCGCACGCCGGGTGGGTCTTCCGCCGGTTCCGGTGCGGCGATTGCCGCCGGCATGGTACCTTTGGCGCTGGGCACGCAAACAGCAGGCAGCGTCAATCGGCCGGCGGCCTATACTGGTGTTTGTGCTTTCAAGCCTTCGACACTCGCGATTGGTGGGGTTGGGGTGGTGCCGCTCGCGCCCTCCTTCGACACGGTCGGCGCTTTTGGCGCGAGCGCGCAGGATGCGGCTTACTTGGCCGCAGGCTATGCGGCGGATCATCTGCGCCTTGCCAGCCGCCCCGCCACCACGCCGCGAATCGTGCTGCTGCAGGACCCGTTGATCGAAAAGCTGCAAAAGCCATCAACAGCGGCGCGTGTTGCCGCGCTTGCGGAACAGCTTGGCGCCGCCGGCCTGACGCTGCATCGCGCCAGCGCCGGCGCGGGGTTTGAGGAAATGGTCGCGCGCCACCGCCGCGTCATGCTGGCGGAGCTTGGCCGCACCCATGCCGGGTTGCCGCGCGACCGGATCGCGACCGCCATCGCCGATGGCATTGCCGAGGGCCTCGCCATCCCGGATGAGGAATATCATGCCGCACTCCGTGACCTGGCGGGCTTTCGCGCCCGCTTCTGGGCGGGCTTTGGGCCGGATGATTTCATCCTGACCCCCGCCGCGCCGGATGTGGCGCCAGAGGCCGGCAGTACGGGTGATCCTTCCTTTGTCATCCCAACCACAGTGCTGGGCGGGCCGGTGGTGACGCTGCGCGCGGGCCTCGCTGCCGATAGCGGCATGCCGGTGGGCGCGCTGCTCTTTGGCCGACCGGGGGCGGATGCGGCCATGGCGTCCTTCCTGTTCTCGGCCACCGCAACCGCGCTTGATCTTTAGGCCGCAAAGCTTGCCGCGCCGGGCCATACGGCACATCTACAGGCCAGCGCGGCTTTCGTGGTAACAGGCGCGCCGGTTTCGGCGCGCAGGAGGCGTTTTGAGTTTCTGGGGTAAAATGCTGGGCGGTGTGGCAGGCTTCGCCATGGGTGGCCCCTTGGGCGCCATGGTGGGGGCGGCGCTTGGCCACGCGGCGGATGCCGGCGCGCTGGGGGGCAAGGGCAGCGCCATTTCCGCCGCCACGCCAGACCTGATGGCGTTTTTCGGCAGCAAGGAAAATCTGTTTTCCTTTTCCGTTGTTGTGCTCTCCGCCAAGCTCGCCAAGGTGGATGGGCCGATCAAGCGGGAAGAAATCGCGGCCTTCCGCAACCTGTTCCATGTGCCGGCAGAAGCGCTGGGTGAGGTCGGGCGCCTGTTCGATCAGGCACGCGAATCCGCTGATGGGTGGGAACCTTTCGCGGAAAAGCTGGGCGAGGCATTCGCCGACAATAAGGCCATGCTGGAAGATGTACTGGTGGCTTTGGTGCAGATTGCGCGCGCCGATGGGCCGGTGGCGAAATCCGAAGGCGACATGCTGCGCGGCATTCATGCGCGCTTTGGCCTGGATGCCGCGGCCTGGGAACGTGCCAAGGGTGGCACGCGCCGCGCCGCGCCGGAAGCGCAAGGCGAAGACCCCTATTCCATGCTGGGTCTCACACGGCAGGCGAGTGATGAGGAAGTGCGCCTTGCCTGGCGGAAGCTGATGCGGGAAAATCACCCGGATAGCCTGGCATCCCGCGGCGTGCCGGAAGAATTCGTCAAGCGCGCGACGGAACAAGTCGCCAAGATCAATGCCGCCTGGGACAGGATCAAGCGCGAGCGGGGCTTGTAGCGCCTTGCATATTCGCGACGTGCCAAGCCCCAATCACGAAGCGCGGCCCGATGGCGTGGTGATTGACACGCTCGTCTTGCATTATACCGGCATGCGTTCGGGGCAGGAGGCGATTGCGCGCCTGTGCGACCCCGCTGCCAAGGTTTCCGCGCATTATGTGGTGGAAGAAGATGGCGCGGTGTTTCGCCTGGTGCCAGAGGAACGCCGCGCCGCGCATGCCGGTATTTCGCATTGGCGCGGGCGCAGCGCGTTGAATGGGAGCAGCATCGGGATTGAGATTGTGAATCCCGGCCATGAATGGGGCTATCGTCCCTTCCCCGCGCTGCAAATGGCCGCCGTATGTGATTTGTGCCTTGAGGTCATGGCGCGCCACCCGATTGAACAGCGCAATGTGGTGGCGCATTCGGATATCGCGCCCGATCGGAAGCAGGATCCAGGGGAATTGTTTGACTGGCAGGGGCTGGCGGCGAATGGTGTCGGCCTTTGGCCGGGTGCTGACGCGGCACCGGTGGAGGAGGCTGCGCTGTTGCCCTTGCTTGGCGCCATTGGTTATCGCACCGATTTGCCGCTTTCCGTTTTGCTGACAGCATTTCAGCGCCATTGGCTGCCAGGGCGTGCGGATGGGATTGCGGATGCGCCGACGCGCGCGCGGGTGGCGGCGGTGGCGCGGGTGTTTGATCAGGTGGATGCACGACGCAAAGGTAGATAATCAGCGAGCGCATTTTCTAGCGCATTGTGGAGTGCTTGGTAGTTAGGATCGGAGGGAGAGCCGAGTCCGATCTTTAGAATCTCACAATAGCGCTGTTTCGAAAGTCCTAAAGTTGCTGCGGCGGTTCCGATGAGCGGCTTTCCTGGCATTATCCTGAGGAAGATTGCAGGATCATCCGACTCAAGCGCATTAGTGACTATTTCTTCCTCCTCACACCAAATCCTCTCTGACTCCAAAACCGCTGTTGAACGAGGAATTTCAGTAATTAAGTTATTGCGTAACAAAGCGCGATCATCAAAGTTGGCTGTCGAGGCGAAGGGCCTTTCCAGAAGCATCATAGAACGTGCCTTAAAACGCTCACAGATGAGCTTATTCGCGAGTGTTCCTGACATCTGCTTTTTGAAGCCTGAAAAAGCGTTCATATAGAGATTTTCGATGTCTCCCTCCTTATGACCAGTCTGCAATGCGATGGCTGTGTAAACGGGTTTTAATACATAGAGACTCTCAATTTCGTGAACTGGTAGTACGTGAACGTTGGCCAGGCCCGACAACATCTCATCTGGCCAATGATCACGATCCACAATACCAATGGCAGCGAAGCCACTTACAACTGAAGCAGTTTGAAACGCTGCTGTGCAACGCTTAACGTTCTCGCATCCTCCAACTGGGATCAGAGCGGTATGCCTATCACTGAACCAACTTCTCAGCAGTTCCTGGTCTAGACTCCTCTCCTCACGGCCCTCGCAAAATATCAATCTGGATGCATAGACAGAAAAAGATGCCGCGCCCAGGATTGCCGCCACATCTTCCGATGGCAGTGACGCGCCTGGGGCGATCCTTTCAGGCGATTGATTCGGCCGCACAAGAACAATTGATGAATCTCGACGAGAGAGCGCAAAGCTAAGATCATGCGTAACGTAAACAAATCTTTTCTCTGGCGAGAGGCTCTCTAACGCATCCCAAAACCTAACCGCAAGACGAGAGTGAAAATGAGTTTCCGGTTCATCTACAATCACTACTGGATTCGTAGAATCAAAGACTCGTCCAGCGAGGTAAAGACCCGTTCGTTCTCCATCGCTCATGTGTTTTGCGGTATAACTTGCATCATCCAGATACTCGTTTTTCACCCTAGCTGTGAAATCGATGAATTCAATAGACCTTCCTGGAAAAACAACACGCCAAAGCTCCTTCGTCTTCGTCAACACAGTCTCGGGAAGATCTCGAGGCGTTACCCCCTGACTCACTTGTTCATAGACGCGCATTGCTTCAACCGCGTGCGAACTCCAAAGTTTACCAAAAAGGGCATCGATATCAGGAACTAGCTCCCAATAATTGTGCCGCCTCTGATTTGTTCTGTTCTTCAATTCGTTAGTTGCAGTTTGCAGTGTCCAATTGGGAATTTGATCAGGTACGGCTATGTTACGCAGGGCCGGTATGAATTCCGCATTCCCGGCGTTGAGCATTTCGACCGCCAGCCTTGTTTTTCCCGAGCCGTTCGCGCCTAGTATGACGATGGGACCGAGGCCTTCGATCTGATCTGGTAAGCCAGGGATACTAATTGTCATTCTATTTCTTCCCAATTTGGATTCCTAATCAACAAGTTACTATCGATGCCAGGGGCTAAATACAATATCCATGTGCGGCGCCGCCGATATCGCTGATTTCATCGCGCATAACCCGCGCATGACGCGCTGCCTTGCGGTGCTCGCCACCCATGGTCCCGCTGGCGCCTGGATTGGCGCGGGTTTTGTGCGTAACGCCGTATGGGATCATCTTTCCGGGCAGGATACGGAAGCCCTGCCGCCCGCTGATCTGGATGTGGTGTTTCATGATCCGGTCAATGTCACTGCGGAACAGGATGCGGCGTTTGAGGGCGCGTTGCGCACCGCCGCGCCTGATCTTCCATGGTCTGTGCGCAATCAGGCGCGGATGCATGAACGCAACGACCATCGCCCCTATCGCGATGTTGCGGACGCCCTGGCGCATTGGCCGGAAACCGCAACCGCCATTGCCGCGCGCCTTGGGCCGAAAGACGTTGAGATTCTCGCACCTTTTGGCGTGGCGGATGTGCTGGGGATGATCCTCCGCCCAACGCCGGCCTTCCGCACCAAGCCTGAAGTGGTACGCGCGCGGCTGGAAGCGAAGGGCTGGCGCGCGAGCTGGCCAAAGCTGCACGTGATTGGGCTTGGCGATTCTGTTTGATTGCCCCAACCCCACAGCGCCATATTCGTCCTTCTTTTTGCGATTGAAATAGCCAAACAATGTAATAGGTAGCGGGAATTCTTCCGAATGTCGCGCCATGTGTAATGAATACTGAGCCTTTCTCGCAAACCGTCGGTCAGTCCCCGATCATCCAGGCACCGCCTATCCCCCCAGCGCCATATCCAAATCGCGGATCAAATCCGCCGCATCCTCAAGCCCGATGGAAAGCCGCACCACATCCGGCCCGGCGCCCGCGGCCAGTCGCTGTTCTTCGGTCAATTGCCGATGCGTGGTGGAAGCCGGGTGCAGGATCAGGCTGCGCGTATCGCCTACATTCGCCAAATGCGAAAACAGTCGCACATTTTCAACAAGGCGAATGCCTGCCTCAAACCCGCCCTTCACGCCAAAGGTGAAGACCGAACCCGGCCCTTTCGGCAAATAGCGCTTGGCGAGTGCATGGAAGGGGCTGGTCGGCAAGCCGGCATAGGATACCCAAGCCACCTTTTCATGACGCGCCAGAAACTCCGCCACCTGCTGCGCATTCGCCACATGGCGTTCCATGCGCAGATGCAGGGTCTCAATCCCGGTGATGGTAAGCCAGGCATTCATCGGCGAAAGCGTGGGACCGAAATCGCGCAAGGCCACGGCGCGTGCCTTGGTGGTGAAGGCGAAATCGCCGAAATTCTCGTAAAACTTCAGCCCATGATAAGCAGGTTCGGGGTCCGCCATGCTCGGGAATTTGCCATTGGCGTAATTGAACTTGCCGGATTCAACAATCATCCCACCGAGCGAATTGCCATGCCCACCCAGGAACTTCGTCAGGGAATGCGTGATGATATCCGCGCCATGTTCAAAGGGCCGGCACAAATAGGGCGAGGCGAGGGTGTTATCCACAATCAGCGGAATGCCTGCCTCATGCGCAATATCCGCAATGGCACGCAAATCCACCACAATGCCGCCCGGATTGGCCAGGCTCTCGACAAAAATCGCCTTGCATTTTGGCGTCAGCGCGCGGCGGAAATTCTCAGGCTCGATCGGGTCCACGAAATGGCAGGTCCAGCCGAGCTTCTTGAAGCTCAGCGAAAATTGCGTGAGCGATCCGCCATAAAGATTGCGGCTGGCGAGGAATTCATCGCCAGGTTCCAGCAGCGTGAAGAAGGTCACGAATTGCGCCGCATGGCCTGAAGCGGTGGCAACGGCGGCGCGCCCGCCTTCAAGGCTCGCGACACGTTCTTCCAGAACCGCAACGGTTGGGTTGGAAAGCCGCGTATAGACATGACCAAAGTTATGCAGGTTGAACAGGGAAGCCGCGTGATCCACATCATCAAATACAAAACTCGTTGTCTGATAAATCGGCGTACCGCGCGCGCCCGTAGTGGGATCAGGTGCGGCACCTGCGTGAATGCTGCGCGTGGCAAAACCGTAATCGAGATTGCGCGGCGGCAGCGGGCGCGTCTTCACCTTGCGATCTGCCGGAGGTTCAGGCGCGCGATTGCGGATCAGCCCGGAATTCACACCACTCCAGGATAATTCGCCACCGAACCGGCTGAATTCAATCTTCGGGCAGCGATCCATGATCACTTCAAGCCCGGCCGCTTCGGCCTTGGCGGCCGCGCCATCATGCCGCACGCCAAGCTGCGCCCAAAGTACCTTTGCGCCAATGGCAATCGCCTCATCGGCAATGCCTGGCAGCGCATCTGCGGCGCGGAACACATCCACCATATCCACCTGGTCCGGAATGTCAGAAAGCTTGGCGTAAACCGTCTCACCCAACAGTGTTTGGCCGGCCATGCCAGGGTTCACGGGTATGACGCGATAGCCCCTCGATTGCAGGTATTTCATGACGAAGTAGCTGGGCCGGTTCCAGTTGGATGAGGCACCAACCAGCGCGATTGTCTTCACCCGCTGCAGGACGGAGCGGATTTTCGCATCACTATAGGCAAGCGGTGCCGGCTGGTTCATGGCGCAAACCTCGGATCATGTTCAGGACCAAGGCTTTCGTTTAGCATGTTTCAGGACGCAACTCCCACCCCAGGCTATTCGCATGATTGCCATTATTTTTGAGGTTGAGCCGGCAGAAGGCCGGCTGGATGATTATCTGGAACATGCCGCGGCGCTACGGGAAGAATTGCAGCGCATGCCCGGCTTTGTTTCGGTGGAGCGCTTTCGCAGCCTGAGCAACCCCGCCAAGCTGCTCAGCCTGTCGCTGTGGGAGGATGAGGGTGCGATTACGCGCTGGCGCTGCCATGCGGGGCATCGTGCCTCTCAAGCCGCGGGGCGGGATGGCATCTTCGCGGGCTATCGCCTGCGCGTGGCAGCCGTGCTGCGCGATTACGGCATGGCGGAACGGCGCGAAGAAGCGCCGGCCGATAGCAACGCGCTTTGGGGGCTTTGACGCGCGTTCAGCCTTGCCCGAACGCGCGCGCGATTTCCCGCAGCTTGAATTTCTGGATTTTGCCGCTTTGTGTGCGCGGCAATTCCGGCAGAATTTCCAGCCTTTCCGGCATGTATTGCCGCGCCATTCGCTGGGCTTCCAGATAGGCAGTAATCTCCGGCAAGGTCAGGCTGGCGCCTTCGCGCAGGCGCACAAAGGCACAGGCGCGCTCACCAAGCCGTGCATCAGGAAAGCCGACAATCGCCACTTCCGCCACGGCAGGGTGACGGAACAGCAGGCCCTCAACCTCCACCACCGGGATATTTTCACCACCGCGAATGATGATGTCCTTGGAACGCCCGGCGATGCGGATATAGCCATCGGCATCCATGCGCGCGAGGTCGCCTGTATCGAACCACCCATCAGGATCATTGGGGTTGAGTTCCGGGCGCTTCAGATAGCCGATGAAATTGGAACACCCGCGCACCTGCAATTGCCCATCCTGACCGGTCGGCACGCGCGCACCCTCGGCATCCACAATGCGCAGTTCAATGCCGGGTAGTGTGCAGCCATCGGTGGTGGTGGCCTTTTCCTCCCCATCATCGAGTTTCGTTGTGGTGACGGCGCCGTTTTCCGACATGCCCCAAGCAGAAATGACCGCAGCGCCAAGCGTCTGGCGCGCCTTTGCCACCAGCGCGCGCGGAATCGGTGCGCCGGCCGAGACGAAAACGCGGAGGCTCGGCGTACCCTGACCTGATGCGGCGACATGTTCCGTCAGATCATTCAGGAAGGGCGTGGCGCCCATGGTGAAAGTCGCACCCTCATCGCGGATTTGCCGTGCCATTTCGGGTGCGGCGAAGATATCCTGCAAAATCGCCGTGCCACCCAGCATGATCGGCAGCACAATGCCATACATGAAGCCAAGCTGATGCGCCAAAGGGGAGGGCATATGGATCACATCATCCACGCCAAGCCCAAGCCTTTTGGCGAAATATTCCAGATTGGACAGCATGGTGTTGGAACTATGCATGACCCCCTTGGGCTCACCGGTGGTGCCGCTGGTGTAAAGCAGCTGGATCACATCATCCGGGCCGGGACCATCGGCAGGGGTAAAGGGCGTGGCTGGTGCGGGATGTTCCAGCAGATGCGCAAACCCATCAGGTCCATCGCGCCCGACCACAAAAACATGCGCAAGCTTGGGCAGGTGCTCGCGCAGATTGGCCGCCATGGCAGCGTAATCAAAGCCACGGAAACTGGCTGGCACCACCAGAATCTTGCTTTCCGCCAAGCCCAGCATGAAGCACAATTCGCGTTCGCGGAAAATCACCATCAAGGGATTGCTGATGGCGCCAAGCTTCAGGCAGGCCAAATGCAGGATGGAAAATTCCCACCAATTCGGCAGTTGAAAGGAAACAACATCACCGCGCCCAATGCCATGCGCGCGCAAGGCATTGGCCAGGCGGTTCGACAGATCATCAATCTGCCGATAGGAAAGCCGCGTTTCCGTGCCGAGATCCGACCGGCAGGCGACAATCGCGGTCTTATCAGGGCTGCGTGCCACAGCGCGGGCCAAATGCTGCAACAGCGTCTCATCCCGCCAAAAGCCCTGGGCGCGCATGGCGGGGCCACGAATGGCGATATCATTGCCCTGGACGGTCATGGTTTCCTCCTGAATTTCAAGCGGGCGTCTTTGCGCCCTTTGCTTTACCCTTTGCGGGCATATTGCACGGCAAGGCGCCCGGCCTTTTCGCGCGCCACGATCAGCTTCATGATTTGCGCCGTGCCATCGCCGATCTCAAGCCCCATCACATCGCGCAAGCGCTGCTGATGCGGCAGATCGAGCGACCAGCCATAATGCCCATGCGTCAACAGGCATTGATGGATCACATCCACTGCCGTCTTGGGGCCGAGCCATTTGCACATGGCGGCCTCAGACGTATGCGCCTCATCAGCGTCACGCAACCGAAGCGTATGATAGGAAAGCTGGCGAATGGCGGCGATCAGGCCTTCAGCTTCGGCCAGCGGGAATGTCACCCCCTGGTATTGCGCAAGCGGCGCACCAAAGGCCTGGCGTTCCGTGATATATGTCCAGCTTTCATCGAGCGAGGCTTGCGCCGCCGCGCAGCATTGCAGGCCAATCAGTGCGCGGCTGTAATCGAAGCCCTGCATCACCTGCACAAAGCCCAGACCTTCTTCGCCGAGAAGATGGCTGGCAGGGATACGCACCTCATCAAAGAAGATCGAACCGCGCCCGATGGCGTGGCTGCCCAAATCCTTGAAGCGCGTCGTGCTGATGCCGGGCGTATTCATGGGCACCAGAAAGGCGGAAACGCCACGCGCACCGGCTTCAACCGGCCCGGTACGCGCAAAAACCACCGCCGCATCCGCCTGATCCGCCATGCTGATCGAGGATTTTTCGCCCTTGATCACATAGGAATCACCATCCCGCCGCGCGGAAAGCGCCAGATTGGCAGCATCCGATCCTCCGCGCGGTTCGGTCAGCGCAATGCAGAACAGCGCCTCACCGGAGACAATGCGCGGAATCCAATGCCCGGCCAATTCGGGCGACGCGTGCCGTGCAATGATCTGGCCATTGAGCGATGCCAATAGCGGCACATAAGACACGTTGATGTCCCCATAGGCGAGCGCTTCAATCGCAAGCCCCGCCGTGACACTGGGTTCGCCAAGCCCGCCATAGCGTTCCGGCAAATCTGCGCCAATCAAGCCAAGCGCACCCATTTCCAGCAGAAGGGCGCGATCAAGCCGCGCCTCTGCCTCACGCTTCATGTAGCCAGGCGCGATTTTCTCCCGCGTGAAGCGCTGCGCGGTTTCCTGAAAGGCGCGTTGGTCATCCGTCAAGGGGCGGGTCATGGCAGGGTCACTTCTGATATTTGCGGAAATCGGGTTTGCGCTTTTCGGTGAAGGCGCGCACGCCTTCCTTCGATTCCTCGGTATCGTAATACATGGAAAGCGCCTGCATCCCCATATTGCTGATGCCGCGAATGTTTTCGCTATCCGCATTGAAGGAACGCTTGGCAATCGCAATCGCGGTTGGGCTGCGTTCCAGAATCTCCGCACACCAGCGCGCCACTTCCGCATCCAATTGGTCATGCGGCACGACAACATTCACAAGGCCCATGCGCTCAGCCTCGGCGGCAGTATAGCGGCGGCAGAGATACCAGATCTCCCGCGCCTTCTTCTCACCCACAATGCGCGCCAGATAGGCCGTGCCGAAGCCCGGATCCACAGAACCCACCTTTGGCCCCACCTGGCCGAATTGTGCCTTTTCCGATGCGATGGTCAGGTCACAAAGCGTGGCAAGCACATTGCCGCCGCCAATGGCGTAGCCCTGCACGCGCGCAATCACGGGCTTTGGCACATCGCGGATCAGGCTTTGCAATTCCTCAACGGGCAGGCCAATCATGCCGCGGCCATCATATTGCCCATCATGCGCGCTTTGATCGCCGCCGGTGCAAAAGGCGCGATCGCCAGCGCCGGTCAGCACAATCACGCCGATGGATTTGTCCCAGCCGGCGCGGTTCAGCGCATGGATCAATTCTTCGCAGGTCTGGCCACGAAAGGCATTCATCACCTGCGGGCGATTGATGGTGATGGTCGCAACGCCATCCTGCGCTTCGAACAGAATATCCTGATAGGTCATGATGCTTTCCCTCAGCCTGCCATGGTCAGGCCGCCAGAGACACTCAGCACCTGGCCGGTGACATAGGCGGCATCGTCACTTGCGAAAAATAGGATGGCGCCGGGCAGGTCTTCCGGCTCGCCAATGCGGCCCATCGGCGTGGCGCGGCGAAAAGCTTCTTCCAGCTTTTCCGGATTGCCGGCGCCCCTTTTGTAATCGGCAAAAAGCGCGGTGTTGGTCGCACCGGGGCAGACCACATTCACGGTAATGCCGTGGCGGGCATGTTCACGCGCGATGGTTTTGGAAAACCCAACCAGGCCCGCCTTGCAGGCCGCGTAAACCGCCTCCCCAGATGAACCGACACGCGCGGCATCGGACGCAATATTCACAATCCGCCCATGGCGGCGTTCCAGCATGCCCGGCAGCACCGCGTGATGCATATTGAGCGCGCCGGTCAGGTTGATTGCGATCAGCTTCTGCCAATCATCGGGCGTGGTGTCCTTGAACAGGCGAAAAACATCCCAGCCGGCATTATTCACCAGAATGCTGATGGGGCCGAGTGCCGCTTCCGCCGCCGCAACGGCAGCCTTCACGCCTTCATGATCCGTGATGTCGCAACGAAAGGCCTGCGCAATACCACCCGCCTTGGTGATATCCGCGGCGGTCTCAGCGGCGCTTTCGGCATTGATGTCAAACACCGCCACACGGCTGCCCGCTTCGCCAAAGCGCCGGCAGGTGGCCCCGCCAATACCGCCGCCGCCACCGGTGACGATCACCGTCTTGTTCTGAAGGCCGCG
>JADCEV010000147.1 GCA_020249865.1 Roseomonas sp.
CCTCAGCAGCGGGATAGACTATGCAGCCAATGGCGCGCGATGGCGGCAGCAGGGCGGAGACCTGGCCGTCAGGGTCCACGCTTTGCACAATGCGGCCTTCATTAGCGCCACCAAGCCCGTGGAAATACCACCAGGGAATGCCATTCACCGCACTGACAATCGCGGTATCGGGGCCAAGCAGGGGCTGCATTTGCTTGGCGGCTGAAGGCAGGGAATGCGCCTTCAGCGTGACCAGCACATAATCCTGCTGGCCGGCTTCCTCAGCACTTTCGACACAGCGCGGATGGACGATTTGCTCTGTGCCTTCGCTGATCAGCTTTACGCCGTTTTCGCGCATGGCAGCCAGATGCGGGCCGCGCGCGATGAAGGTGACATCCACATCACCCTTGGCGGCGAGCTTCGCGCCCATCAGCCCACCAATGGCGCCGGCACCGAAGATGCAAATTTTCATGGTGGTTGTTCCTGAACCATCAGGTTGCCTGAGTTAGAAAAACTAGCGCAATATGCTTGTGTAAAGTTCGAATACTTTTTTGGCCAACTCTCTTGCGGCATCGTCTGACATTTTGTTCAAAGTAGCGCGCACGCTGCCTAACTCGGAGTTACCGTCAATAGCAGTGATAACTTCCTTTATCTCGCCAAACAATTTTTTCTGATCTGCTTTAGCGAAATCGTCCTCTGTTAATCTTATCAGCGCCCCGGTGTAGGCGAACTCAAGACGCGTCTGCAAATTTTCCGTGTTTGTGGCCAAGCTCTGAACTGCCGTTGAAAGCTTTTCATAAACATAGCTGGTTGTAAGCATGGGAGACCTCACTTGAGTTAAAGGGCTGAAATTGTCGCTCAGCAGCGCAATATCAACCCGAAAGCCCAAGCTTTTCCGCAAGCCCAATCCGCATCAGCTTGCCCGTCGCACCCTTCGGGATTTCCGGCAGAAACACAACCTTGCGCGGCACCTTGAAATCCGCGAGCTGCTGCGCGGCGAAATCACGCAATTCGCGTTCCGTGCAGGCCGCCCCTTCGCGCAGCACCACGGCAGCGGCGACTTCTTCACCAAGCTTCGCATGCGGCATGGCGAAGGTCAGCGCCTGCGCGACCGCAGGGTGGGCGGAAAGCACGCCATCCACTTCCAAGGGGCTTACTTTCTCGCCACCGCGATTGATCAATTCCTTCAAGCGGCCCGTCAGCGTCAGATAGCCTTCCGCATCAAAGGCGCCCTGATCGCCGGTGCGGAACCAGCCATTGGTGAAAGCCTTGGCATTGGCGTCCGGGTTGGCTTCATAACCTGCGGTCACATTGGGGCCGCGGATCACGACTTCCCCGATCTCGCCCTGCGGCAGGATGGTGCCGTCATCATCCATGATCGCCACTTCAGGCCCCGCAGCGCGCCCGACCGAGCCCGGCTTGCGCGGCCCGGCCAGCGGGTTGGATGCCATCTGATGCGAAGCCTCGGTCATGCCATAGCTTTCCACCAGCGGGCAGCCAAACACCGCTTCCAATTGCTCCATCACCGGCCCGGGCAAAGATGCCGAGGATGAACGAATGAAGCGGAGCTTCGCGCGTTCGATGATTTCCGCATTGCGGTCCGCACGCGTCAGGATGGTTTGATGCATGGTCGGCACCGCCGTGTACCAACTCGGCCGTTCCTCATCCAACAGGCGGAAGAAACGCAAGGCATCAAAGCCCGGCGTGCAAATCACGGCGCCCCCGGCACCGAGGGAAGAAAGCACCGCCGCGATCAGGCCATGGATATGAAATAGCGGCATGATGTTCAAACACGCATCAGCGGGCGAAAGCGAAAGTGTCGCGCCAATATGCCTGGCAGAGGCGCAGATATTCGCCTGCGACAAGGGCACAATCTTGGGCCGCGCCGTGGTGCCCGATGTATGCAGCACCAGCGCGATATCGCCAGCCTCAGCCGTGCCGGGCTGTGCGGCCTTGGCAGGGCTGCCACCTTCCAGGGTGAAGCTGCCCGCGTGATCGCCCGGCACCAATTCCAACACCGCGACGCCAAGCTTCGCCGCGACATCGCGTGCTTCGGTAGCAACACCCTTTTGCACCACCAGCGCCTTGGCCTTCAGATCAGTCAGATAGAAGTTGAATTCATCGGCCCGATAGGCGGGGTTGAGCGGCGCGGTGGTCGCACCTGCGCCAATCGCGATAAAGGCGGCGGCGATTTCCGGGCCATTCGGCAGCACGATCGCCACACGATCATTGCGGCCAATGCCAATGCCATTCAGCCGCGCAATGGTGACGGCGGCGAGGTCCCGCAGCCCCGCATAGGAAAGCGCCGGGCGGCCAGGTGCGCGGATGGCCGGCGCGGCAGGCGCGCCGCTGGTCAGAAGGGCAGTCAGGGTTGCGTTCACGCGTCTCTCCTCGGCGTTTCCCGAGGCGATATTATGAACGAAAACGCGGCCCCGTCAGCCCCCGGCGAGTGAGGCCCTGTGGCGCCCCGCAAGCTGCACATAATTCTTCGCAGTGCGATCAAACCCGGCGCGCTGTTCCTCGGTGAGTACCCGCACAAGCTTGGCGGGATTGCCCATCCAAAGCTCCATGGCGCCGATGCGCTTGCCGGGCGGCAGCACGGAACCGGCGGCAATCACGCCGCCTTGTTCAATCACCGCGCCATCCAGCACAGTCGCCCCCATGCCGACAAAGGCGCGGTTCATCAGCGTGCAGGCATGCACAATGGCGGCATGGCCCACGGTGACATCATCGCCGATGATGGTGGGTTCGCGCCCCGCATTCACATGCACAATCGTGCCATCCTGGATATTCACGCGCTTGCCGATGGTGATGAAGTTGGAATCACCGCGCAGCACGCAATGATACCAGATATTGGATTGCTCCCCGATCGTGACATTGCCGATCACGGCGGCGGTTGGTGCGATGAAGACGCTTTCATGCAGCTTGGGCCAAATGCCTTCAAACACATAAAGCGGGCCGCGATTGGTCGCTTGTTGCATGTCCATGGCTGCTCCTTACGCTACCTTCGGCAGATCGGCCGAAACCGGCACGCCGAGCATCAGGCCAAGGTTTTGCACCGCCGCCCCCGAGGCGCCCTTGCCGAGGTTATCGTAGCGCGCCACCAGCACGGCCTGGCCGCGCTTTTCATTGCCATAGACGCGGATTTCAAGGCCATTGGTGCCATTTAGCGCCTGCGGTTCCAGCTTGCCGCCGGCTTCCGCAGTGACCACGCGCACCACATCGCTGCCGGCATAGCGCTTGATCAACAGTGCCTCCAGATCGGCAGGCTTCACATTGCCCTTCAGCAGATCAAGATGCAGCGGAATGGAATCGATCATGCCCTGCGCATAATCCGCCACTGACGGCACGAAGATTGGCCGGCGCGTGAGGCCGCTATATTTCTGCATCTCGGCAACATGCTTGTGTTCCAAGGCAAGGCCGTAAAGCTCAAAATCCGGTGCGCTGCGCGCTTCGTAAGCCGCGATCATGGATTTGCCACCGCCGGAATAGCCGGACACCGCATTCACCGTCACCGGAAAATCAGTCGCTATCACGCCGGCATCAATCAAGGGGCGCAGCATCAGAATGGCGCCGGTCGGGTAGCAGCCAGGATTGGAAACGCACTTCGCCGCCGCAATCGCGCCTGGCTGATCGGGCGAAAGTTCTGCCAAGCCATAAACCCAATCGGGATCAACGCGATGCGCGGTGGAAGCATCCAGCAGCTTCGGCGCCCGCGCGCCCAGTGAAGCCGCAAGTGCCGCGCTTTCCTTAGCCGCATCATCCGGCAGGCAGAGGATCACGAGGTCAACACCGGCCATCATCTCACGGCGCGCATTGGCATCCTTGCGGTGCTCAGCCGCGATGGAGCGCAATTCAACATGCGGATTGGCGGCAATACGGTCGCGGATTTGCAGGCCCGTGGTGCCGGCTTCGCCATCAATAAAAATCTTCGCAGTCTTGGCCATGGTACTTCTCCGTGGATGCCGCATTGCGGCGCGAAAAACCCTGAAATGCAAGAGGGGCGGACCCTTGCGGACCCGCCCCCCTGATGAAAATCCCAGTATGGGACCGGCGCGCGACGCCGGTCCGCTGGCGTCAGCGCTTGGAGAACTGGAAGGAACGTCGTGCCTTCGGGCGCCCATACTTTTTGCGTTCCACCACGCGCGGGTCGCGCGTCAGGAAACCGGCCTTTTTCAGGATGGAGCGCAGATCAGGTTCAAAATTGCACAGCGCACGGCTGATGCCATGGCGCACCGCACCGGCCTGGCCGGACAAGCCGCCACCAACAACCGAGCAGATGACATCGAATTGCTGATAGCGATCCGCCACCAGGAAGGGCTGGGTGATCAGCATGCGCAGCACCGGGCGCGCGAAATACTTCGCTGCCGGATTGTCATTGATGGTGATCTGGCCCTTGCCCGGCTTGATCCAGACGCGGGCAACCGCGTCCTTCCGCCGACCCGTAGCATAGGAACGGCCCTGCGCATCGCGCTTCGGTTCCCGCTTGATCGCCGCTTCGGCTGTCGCCGCCGGGGTGCCGGCCACAATTTCCTTGAGGTCCGCGAGGGTCTTGGTTTCGCCGCTCATAGCCTCAGCCCGCCTTCTTCACTGCCAGGGAGTTCTTGCGATTCAGCGCCGCCACATCCAAGGCAACAGGCTGCTGGCCAGCATGGGGGTGTTCCCCACCGGCATAGACATGCAGGTTGCGCATCTGCGCCCGGCCCAGCGGGCCACGGGTGATCATGCGCTCAACCGCCTTTTCAATGACGCGCTCAGGGAAGCGGCCTTCCATGCGTTCACGAATGGTGCGGCCCTTGATGCCGCCCGGATAGCCGGTGTGCCAGTAGAACACGCTCTGTTCCGCCTTGGCGCCGGTGACGCGCACCTTCTTCGCATTGATGATGACAACATGGTCACCGCAATCCACATGAGGGGTGAATTGCGGCTTGTGCTTGCCGCGAAGGCGATTGGCGACCAGGGAGGCGAGGCGGCCGAGCACGAGCCCATCCGCATCAATCAACACCCAGTTCTTTTTCACCTCCGCCGGCTTCAGCGAGCGGGTTTGCGTGGAAATCATGGTGGTTCCGAATAAACCTATGGAAAGGAAGCGGGCTTATCCGGGCAGGGGCGCCAAAAGTCAAGCGCAAAGAGCGATTTTTGTCTGTGGTATTATGATACCGCATCAAGGCGCAGCCCTACCCTTGCGCGCCCCAGGGTGCTTAATCTGCCCCCCACCGGCAACCCTTTCGGAAGAACCGCCCGCATGAGCGACAAACCCCATGGCCTTGGCCGCAATACCTCCAATTACGGGGATCGCGATTTCGCGCTTTATCTCCGGCGGTCCTTCGCCAAATCCATGGGCTATTCGCAGCGCATGCTGGACAAGCCCGTGGTCGGCATCGCCGATACCGCGAGCGACTATAATAACTGCCACCGCACGGTGCCGGAACTGATCGAAGCCGTGCGCCGCGGCGTGCTTTCCGAAGGCGCGCTACCGCTTGGCTTCCCGACCGTCAGCCTGTGCGAGCCATCGCTCAGCCCCTGTTCCATGCATTATCGTAACCTGATGGCGCTGGATACGGAAGCGATGCTTTCCGCCCAGCCGATGGATGCGGCGGTGCTGGTGGGTGGCTGCGACAAGACCGTGCCGGCGCAGCTGATGGCCGCGATTTCAGCCGATATTCCTGCGGTGATGCTGGTGACCGGCCCCATGCTGGCCCAGGCTTTTGAAGGTGAGCGGCTTTCCGCCTGCACCGATTGCCGGCGCTATTGGGCGCGTTATCGCGCGGGCGAAGTGACTGCGGAGCGGATCGGCGAATTGGAAGGCAAGCTCGCCACCACCGCCGGCACCTGCGGCGTGATGGGCACGGCTTCCACCATGGCCTGCATCGCGGCGACACTTGGCTTCATGCCGCTTGCCGGGGCGAGTGCGCCGGCCGTGCATGCGGACCGTTTGCGCATTGCCGAAGAAGCCGGCGCGCAGGCCGTGCGGCTGATCAAGAACCCAATCCGCCCAAGCCAGATGATGACGCAGGGCAATCTGGACAACGCGACGCGCGTGCTGCTGGCGCTTGGTGGTTCCACCAATGCGGTGGTGCATCTGGCTGCCATTGCCGGCCGCGCTGGGCTTTCGCTTGACCTCAAGCGGCTTGATGCGCTGTCCGAAGAAACGCCGGTGCTGGTGGACCTCAAGCCGACCGGCGAGGGCTATATGGAAGATTTCCACGCGGCAGGCGGCATGCGCGCGCTGCTCTGGGAATTGCGCGATTTGCTTGACCTGACAACGATTGATCTGGATGGCGTGAGCCTCGCGGACCGTATCGGCGATGGTAGCCATTTCGTGGATCGGCGCATCATTCGCGCCTTCAGCGAACCTGTTTCCCCAGTTGGGGGCTTGGTGGCGCTGTTTGGTTCCCTCGCACCAGAAGGCGCGATTTTGAAACGCAGCGCCGCCACACCTGCGCTGTTCGAGACCGAAGCCCGCTGCATGGTGTTCGATGGGCTGGAGGATTTGGCGAACCGCATTGACGACCCGGCCTTGGATGTGACCCCGCAGGATATTTTGGTGCTGAAGCATGTGGGGCCGCGTTCGCCTTCGGGCATGCCGGAAGCGGGCTATTTGCCGATCCCGAAAAAGCTTGCCCGCGCCGGCGTGAAGGACATGGTGCGCATGAGCGATTGCCGCATGTCCGGCACCGCCTTCGGCACGATTGTGCTGCATATCGCCCCGGAAGCCGCGGTGGGTGGGCCGCTTGCTTTGGTGCAAACCGGTGATCGCATCAGGCTTTCGGTGAAGGATCGCAAGCTTGATCTGCTGGTGGCGGAAGATGAAATGGCCCGCCGCCGCGCCGCCTGGCAGCCCGCCCCGGCGCCCAAGCGCGGCTGGGACAAGCTGGTTTATGACCAGGTGACGCAGGCACCGCTTGGCGCTGACCTGGCCTTCCTGCGCGCAGCACCTTGATTGCACTGATCGGTGCCACGGGGCGGAGCGGCGCGGCACTCGCGCGCGCCTTGCTGGCTGAAGGTACGCCCTTCACGCCCGTGGTGCGCGATGCGGCGAAATGGGCCGCCCTTGGCCTGCCCCTTGCGCCGCGCATCGCTGATCTGGCCGACGCTGCTTCGCTGAAAGCTGCACTGGAAGGCGCCACACTTGTCATCAGCACCGCCCATGCGCGCCATGCGCCGGCCATCCTTGCCGCCGCGCCGGCTGAGGCGCGCTTTGTGCTGATGGGCTCCACAAGGCGCTATTCGCGCTGGGCGGATGCCCATGGCGATGGCGTGCGCGCGGGTGAGGCTGCCTTCCTCGCCAGCAGGCGCGCCGGTGTCATGCTGCACCCAACCATGGTTTATGGCGCGCAAGGCGAAGATAATGTTCAGCGCCTGGCAGCACTCTTGCGGCGCCTGCCCTTCGCGCCCTTGCCGGGGGGCGGGCAGTCCCTGGTGCAGCCAATCCATCAAAGCGACGTGACACGCGCCTTGCTTGCCGCCGCGCGACACCCCTGGACGGGACCTGTGGCAATGGTGATCGCGGGGCCTGAACCTGTGCCCTATCGCGATTTCCTGGCCGCCGTGGTGCGCGCTGCGGGACTTGGCGCGCGCCCGGTGCTGCCGGTGCCTGTTGGGCTGCTGCGTGGCTTGGCGCGGCTGACGCGCATCATCCCTGGCCTGCCTTCGATTGGTGCGGATGAAATTCGCCGCTTGACGGAAGACAAGGCTTTCGACATTGCGCCGATGCGCGATATTCTTGGCGTTACGCCCATCCCGCTGGAACAGGGGCTGGCGCTGACCTTCGCCCCAGCTGAGAAGACATAAGGAAGGCTTCCCATGCCCATCATCAACCGCATTGCCGAATTCCACCCGGAAATGACCGCTTGGCGGCGGGATTTTCACGAACACCCCGAATTGGGGCTGGAGGAGGTGCGCACTTCCGGCATCATCGCCGAAAAACTGCGCGAATTCGGCTGCGATGAGGTGATCACCGGCATTGCCAAGACCGGCATTGTCGGCGTGATCCGCGGGCGTGTGGATAATGGCCGCGCGATTGGGCTGCGCGCCGATATTGATGCGCTGCCGATCCTGGAAGAAACCGGCCTGCCTTATGCCTCCAAGATTCCGGGCAAGATGCATGCCTGCGGCCATGATGGGCATACCACCATGCTGCTGGGTGCGGCGAAGTATCTTGCCGAAACGCGCAATTTCGACGGCACCGTTTATGTGATTTTCCAGCCTGCGGAAGAAAATCTGGCCGGCGGCGAATTGATGGTGAAGGAAGGGCTGTTTACGCGTTTCCCGATGGAACGCGTTTTCGGCATGCATAATTGGCCTGGCGCGCCGGAAGGCACTTTCCTCTGGCGCGAGGGCCCGGTGATGGCGGCGGTCGCCAATCTTGAAGTGAATATCACTGGAAAAGGGGCGCATGGCGCCATGCCGCATAATGGCACGGACCCGATTGTGGTGGCGGCCGCCATTGTGCAGGCGCTGCAATCCATCGTCGCGCGCAATGTGGAACCCGTTGAAGCGGGCGTGATCACCATCGGCCATATCACCGGCGGGCATACCTTCAATGTGATCCCCGAGACCGTGCGCATGCTGGGCACCGCGCGCTGGTTCGCGCCGGAGATTGGCGATCTGCTCGAACGCCGCTTCAAGGAAACCGTGACGGGGATTGCCTCTGCCATGGGCGCGACTGCCACCGCCGAATTCGCCCGCGCCTATCCCGCGACGATCAATGAAGTGGAAAGCGTGCATCTGGCCGCCAAGGCCGCGCGCGCGGTGCAGGGGGAAGCGCGCGTACTTCCCATGCAAAAGCCCACCATGGGCGGTGAGGATTTCGCCTTTATGCTGAATGCCAAGCCAGGTGCCTATCTGATGCTGGGCGGCGGGCGTGGGCCGGATGACGCGCAGGTGCATCATCCGCGCTATGATTTCAACGACAATATCCTGCCCGTCGGCGCTTCCTATTGGGCTACTTTGGCCGAGCAATTACTGCCGCGCGGGTAAAGTCAGGATAGCGCGCTTTCCGTCACATCCTCGGCAACCAGCCCGGCAAAACCTGGCGTGCGCCTGATGGCGCCGGCGGAGAGCATACCGCGTTCCAATTGCGCCAGCGCTTCCGGCGGGAAGCGCGGCGTCTCGGTCCAGAGTTTCACGGATCTATAGCGGGCAATGGCGCGCGCCATCAGGGCGTGGTCACCGCCTTCAAAGTAAGGCGCAATGCAGCCAACGATTTCCTGTGGCGATGCTGCGGCAAACCAAGTGAGTGTCCTCGCCAGCCCGCGCACCATGGCTTCCATTGCCGCGCGCTTGTCGGCAATCACATCGGTGCGGGCATAAAAGGCAGTGTAGGAAGTGGGGCCGCGGCTCGCTTGCGCATGCCAGACATGGCCGGTGCCGGCTTCTTCCATCTGGCTCACCAGCGGTTCAAAAAGCTGCGCGACATCCAGCGTGCCGGCGGCAACAGCGGCGGCATTGGTCGGCATGGTCTGGTCCGTGACGCGCTTGATCGCAGCCGGATCAATCCCCGCCATGCGTATATCATCCTGCAAGGTCCACCATGGCGTCGGCACTTCGCTCACGGTGCCAAGCGTCATGCCCGCCAAATCGCGCAGCTTGAAGCCGGGATTGGGCGTGCGCCCCACCAGGAAAAACGGATCACCCATCACCACCGCGCCGAACAACCGCAAGGGGCAGGCAGGATCCGCATCATGCGCGAGCAACAGGCGCATCGGCCCGCCCCAGGCAAGATCCGCTGTCCGGTCCAGCACGGAATCCTTCGCAAGCGACGGAACCGCGCCGGGCAGTAGCGTGACTTCCACGCCTTCTGCCACGTAATCGCCGCGCGCCAAAGCCGCATAGAAGGGCGCGTAGAATAGCGCGCGAAAGGGTTCCTGAACCTTCAGATGATGGGTGGCCATAACGCTTCAGCCGCGACCCTCGAACGGCATCTTGGTGGCCTTGATCGTCATGGTGAAGATATTCGCCTCCAGCGGCAGATTGGCCATATGCAGAATGGCATTGCCGACATGCGCGGCATCCATGGTGGGCTCCACCGCGATGCTGCCATCGGCCTGCTTCACGCCGCGTGTCATGCGCTGCGTCATTGGCGTTGCCGCATTGCCGATATCAATCTGTCCCGCACAAATATCGTATTTGCGACCATCGAGCATGAGGGATTTTGTCAGCCCCGTAATGGAGTGCTTGGTGGCGGTATAGGGCGCGCTATCCGGGCGCGGCGTATGCGCGCTGATCGAACCATTATTGATGATGCGTCCACCCTGCGGCTTTTGGTCCTTCATGATGCGAAAGGCCGCCTGCGCGCACAAAAAGCAGCCGGTCAGGTTCACACCAACAACGCGGGTCCAATCCGCATAGGTCAGGTCTTCAAAGGGCATGCCGGGCACATTGGTGCCGGCATTGTTGAACAGCATATCAAGCCGGCCGTAGCGCTGCTTCACGGTGGCGAAAAGCGCATCCACCGCGGCGGGGTCTGACACATCGGAAGGCACGCAAAGCGCGCGTGATCCCGCCGCACCCGCAAGCGTCACGGTTTCCTGCAAGGCATCGGCGCGGCGGCCTGCCAGCACCACATGCCAACCACCGCCCAACAGCGCCAAAGCCGCCGCGCGGCCCACGCCGCTGCCAGCCCCAGTGACGACTGCGATCTTGCCTTCTGTGCTCATATCAATCTCTCTCCCAATAAGGTTTGGCGAAGCTTGCAGCGCCGCGCCGTGGCTGGCAATGCGCCTTTGTCAGTAGGTTGCGCGCCCGCCCGATATGTCGAACACCGCGCCGGTGGAAAAGGAACAGGCCTCGGACGCCAGCCAGCAGACAAGTTCCGAAATTTCTTCCACCTGCACAAAGCGATCCATGGGGATTTTGGACCGCATCCAGGCGATTTGCTGCGCGGTCATTTGCTTGAAGATATCGGTCTCGGCGGCGGCAGGTGTTACGCAATTGGCCAAAACGCCGCTGCCGGCCAATTCCTTGCCGAGTGATTTGGTCAGCCCAATCAAGCCCGCCTTGGAAGCGCTGTAATGCGACGCATTGGGATTGCCTTCTTTCCCGGCGATGGAGGCGATATTCACCACGCGCCCATAGCCCGCCGCGCGCATATGCGGCACCAGGGCGCGAGCAACGATGAAGGGGGCGATCAAATTCACCTCAATCACGCGGCGCCATTCCGCGACGGGCAATTCCCAAACCGGCGCATTGCCGCCGGTAATGCCGGCATTATTGACCAGAATATCAACGCGGCCATGGGCGGCGATTGTCGCCTGCGTCGCGGCCTCCACGGCTGCCGCATCGGTCAGATCAAGGATATGGGTGCTGACCTTGGCCTGCCCCAAGCGCGCGGCGGCTGCCTTGGATGCAGCCTCATCCATATCCCAAATGGCGATGGAAGCCCCCCGGCTCGCGGCCAGCTCCGCTACCGCCAGCCCAATGCCGCGCGCTGCCCCGGTAATCACCGCAACCCGGCCGTTCAGATCAGTTTTTGGCATCTCGCCCTCCCTGTTTTCGATAGCTTTGCCGGGAAAGCCTGCCCTGGAAAGCCCCAAGGCTTCCCGCGCGCCGAAATGCCTGCCTATAGTCATTCCAGCCGGAGCATGACCCCGGTCGAAAAAAGGGAGAAACGTCATGAATCGTAGGCAATTGCTTGGGGCAACCCTGGCGGCTGCGGGCTTGGCCGCGCCGGCCGTGGCCCGTGCGCAGCAGGCCATTACCCTGAATGGCGCGGTGCAGTTCAATGATGAGCATGTCTTCACCCGCGCCTTGGTGCGCTTTGAAGAACTCGTAAAGCGCTACTACACCGCAGGCCCGGTGAATTTCGTGCTGCACAAGAACAGCAGCCTGGGGCTGGAAAAGCAGTATTTCGAATATATGTCGGCGGGCCGTGGCGCGGTGGATTACGGCATTGTCTCGCCCGCGCATATGTCCACCTTCAGCCGCGCCGCCCCCTTTGTGGATGCGCCCTTCCTGTTCCGCGATCTGAAGCATTGGAACCAGGTGCTGGATCAAAACCTTTTTGCGCCCGTGGCGGATGAGGTGGAACGCCGCGCGCGCGTGATGCTGATTGGCTATGCCGGCGGCGGCGTGCGCAACATCTTCGCCAATAAGCGCATCACGAACATGGCGGAACTGCGCGGGCTGAAAGTGCGCGTGCAGGGCGCGCCGATCTGGTCGCGCACCTTCCAGGCGGCGGGCATGTCGCCTTCCGTGATCGCCTATAATGAAGTCTATAACGGCATCCAGAACAACGTGATCGAAGCCGGTGAGAATGAAGCGGCGGGCGTGGAGGCGATGCGCTTCTTTGAAGTGGCGCCGAACCTGATCATGACCGAACACGCCATCACCATCCGCCCGATCTGTGTTTCGAGCCAAACGCTTTCCCGCCTGCCACCTGCCTTGCAGGAAGCGATCCGTCGCGCAGGCCGTGAAGCCGGCG
>JADCEV010000148.1 GCA_020249865.1 Roseomonas sp.
CACATGGCCATGAACATGATACGCAACGCAGACGACAAACACAGCCTTAAAGTCAGAAGAAAAAAAGCCGCCATGAACACAGATTATCTGGAAGCATTACTATTCAGAACTCAGCAGTGAGCCTTTCAAGCGATTACCCTACGGACTCAGCACCCTCTCCGCCATGGGGCAGCAGGGGGCGCAGGCTTTCCAGATCACGCTCTGCCCGGCAGACCAAATAGCGCGGCGCGGCGCCATCGGGGTCCAAGGGCAGGGCGGTCAGCCCGATATCGCTGTAAATCCGCAATAATTCCGGCCCAACGCGCCAAAAGGCCGGGTCTACCTGGGCCGCTTCGCACAGGTCGCGGAAGCGCCAAATGGCGGAAACCCTATCGCGTGCCTCGCCAGCGGGATCACCAAGTGCCAGCCACACCCCATCCCGCTTCAGGAAGGCAAAGCCCGCGCGGCCCGCTTCGCCAAAAACGGCCCCATCAGCGGCGGAGAGCGCCGGCGCCATGGCCCCCAGCGCCAGCAGCTTTTCCCGCACTGGCTCGGAATAGGCGAAGAGCGGCGGGCGGGCGGGCACCAGCAGCCGAAACGCCGCCACCAGCAGCAATACCCCGGCCAGCGCCACGGTGAAGCGGAGCGTTTGCGGCGCCTCTGCCGCCAGTACCACCCCCCACCAGGAATGATCCGCAAGCTCACTTTGATAGGCAACGGTCGCGAGCGTCAGGCCGCAAATCGCCCCGGCAGCAAGGGCGCCCAGGCCCTCGGCCGAAACAGCCTCCCCAATCAGCCTTGCATGGCGATAAAAGGCGCCGCGCGCGGTCATCAGCAGCAAGGGCACCAGCAGAAAGACCGCGATGAGCCATGGCGGCTCCCCACGCAGCACCAGGATCAGTGCGCCATTGGCCAGCAGAAAAAGCGAGGCCCACCAGGCGAGCACCAGGCGCCGCACCAGCCCATAGGCCGCCGCCAGCAGCAGGGAACCCACCACGGAAGCGGCAAAATGGCTTGCGGCGTCTTCCAGAAAATGCGGCACCGGGCCAAGCAGGCTTGGCTTGGGCGGCAGGGCACCGATGAAAATCAGCACCAGGGCGGCAAGGCCAACAAGCCCCGCCAGCGCCGGCACTTCAAAGGAAACCGCGATGCCCCGATCAGGCGCCAAGCGCGCCACCAGCTTGCGGCGCTGGCTCACTTCAAACCCCGCGAAAAGCGCGCCGGCCAGGAATAGCGGGATGATGTAATAAAACAGCCGGAACAGCAGCAGCGCGCCCACAATGGCCGGCGTGGGCAGAAAGCCAGACAAGGCGAACAGAATGGCGCCATCGAAAACGCCAATGCCACCCGGCACATTGGCCGCCAGCCCCGCCATATAGGCGGCGATATAGATGCCAAGAAAATGCAGGAAACTCAGCCCATCGGCCGGCGGCAGCAGCGCGTAGAAGATCAGCGCCGTGACCGCGACATCTGTGGTGGCCAGCGCCACCTGAGCAATCGCAATGCGAAAGCCGGGCAGGTCAATCTGATGCCCGAAAAGCCGGATATGCGGCACAAAGCGCGCCATCACCACATAGGCAATCACAATCGCCCAGCAGCAAAACCCAAGCAGCGGCAATATCCAGCGTGGCGTGCCTTCCCCCAGAAAGCCGAGCTAATCCGGCTCCAGAATCAGCACAAGCCCGGCAATCGCAAACCCCCCAAGCCCGAAAGTGAGCGAGGTGACAGCAATCACCTTCGCAATGGCAACGGGTGCCAGCCCCCAACTGGCATAGAAGCGATAACGCACCGCCGCACCCGAGACAGTGGCAAAACCGATATTATTCGCGAGCGCATAGGCGCAGAAGGAAGCGAGCAAGGATCGCCGCCAGGAAACCGGATGCCCGGCATAGATGGACCCCAAGCGATCATAGGCCGACAGCAGCAGATAGGCGCCGAGCGTGCAGCCCGCCGCCAGCCAAAGCGCTGTGGACGGTGTGGCATGCAGCGCGCTTTGGATATCGCGCCAGGAAAGCCCACGAAATTCGCGCTGCACCACGTAAAGCGCGCCCACCAGCAGGATCAGCCCGAAGCAGGTCGGGCCGTAGCGCTTCAGCAGGGACATGGCGCCCTGCGGCTTCACGCGCCTGTGTTCTCCGCGCGCGCGAGCGCGGTTTCAATGAGGCTGATGGTGCCGGCCACGCCATAAAGCGCGATGAAGCCGCCAAAGCGCGGGCCTTCTTCCTGGCCGAGCAGCACCTGATAGAGCGCATTGAACCAGGCGCGGGAGACACCCATGCGCCCATCCTTGTTTGGCTCAAGGAAGGGTTCGCGCCGCCCGGCATCAAACACCAGATCCTGCGCGGCCTTGGCGCGGTCTTCTGCCGGCATCGCTTCCAGATCCGCCGCGCGGTCACGCAAGGCCACCATCAGCGCGGTCAGCGCTTCACGCTCCGCATCGGATGGGTTGCGGAAGCGCTTCGTGGGTGCCACGAAATCCCGGTAATAGGCGACAGCATAGGAAACGAGCTTGCCGAGCAAAGGCTGCGTTTCGGGCGTGGCGCCCGGCGCATAGCGCGCCAGAAAACCCCAGAGCAAATCAGGGTCATCGGCATTCACCACACTGGCAAGGTTCAGCAGCATGGTGAAGGAAACCGGCGGCTCCGGGTCATTCGGCGCGGCGCCTCCGTGGATATGCCAGGCCGGGTTGGCGGCATCTGGCGCGGTGCGGAGCCTTGTGCGGTGTTGCAGATATTCATCCACGGCGCGCGGGATTTGATCGAAGTAGAGCCGCTTGGCGCGCTGCGGTTGGTTGTACATGAATTGCGAGAGGCTTTCCGGCGGCGCATAGCGCAGCCATTCTTCAATCGTCAGGCCATTGCCCTTGGATTTGGAAATCTTCTGCCCCTGCTCATCCAGGAAATGTTCGTAAGTGAAGCCTTCTGGCGGCGGGCCACCCAGCACGCGGCAGATCGCGGAAGATAGCCGGACGCTGTCAATCAAATCCTTGCCGGACATCTCATAATCAACGCCAAGCGCATACCAGCGGAGCGCCCAATCCGCCTTCCATTGCGCCTTGCAATGCCCGCCCGTGATGCGCGTGCCGAAACGCTCCCCACTATCGGGATCGCGCCAGACCAGCATGTCCTGATCCGGGCGCACTTCTTCCATCGGCACTTGCATCACCACGCCGGTCTTCGGGTGAATGGGCAGGAAGGGTGAATAGGTGGCGCGACGATCAGGACCCAAGGTCGGCAGAATCACCTCCAGCACCTTAGCGTGGTTTTCCGCCATCCGGAGCAGCGCCGCATCGAATTTGCCGGAACGGTAGTAATCGGAAGAAGACGCGAATTCATAATCAAAGCCAAAAGCATCCAAAAAGGCGCGCAGCCGGGCATTATTATGGTGCCCGAAGCTTTCATGGGTGCCGAAAGGGTCCGGGATCGCCGTGACGGGCCGGCCGATATGCGCGGCCAGCATCTCCTTATTCGGCACATTATCCGGCACCTTGCGCAGACCATCCATGTCGTCACTGAAGGCGATCAGGCGCGAAGGAAGCCCCGTAAGCTGCGTGAAGGCATGGCGGATCCAGCTGGTGCGCGCGACCTCGCCGAAAGTGCCGATATGCGGCAGGCCGGAGGGGCCATAGCCGGTTTCGAACAGCGCCGATTTCTTGCCGGAAGCGGCCAGGCGGGTCGCGACCTTCCGCGCCTCCTCAAAGGGCCAGGCCTTCACGGCGGAAAAGTCAGCGGCGGCGGACATGGGTGATTGCGATCCCTTGGCGTTAGACAAGCCCCGCTTATAGGCAGCCCGCGCCCAGGTGGCGAGGCCCAAGCCCTGCGGCCTGTTCCATCTTTGTGCTTTCTGCGTTAAACCGCCGCCTTCCAAGCTTTACCACAGGAAAATGGCAATGCGTGTTGGCGTGATTGGGGCCTCCGGTGCGGTGGGCCGCGAATTGGTGGATGTTCTGGGGCGTCGGGTCTTCCCGATGACCTCGCTCAGGCTTTTTGCCTCTGCCCGTAGCGCTGGCACCAAGATCAAAACCCCGCTGGGTGAGGCGGAAATCGAGCCCTTCAGCGATGCCGCCATGCGTGATCTTGATCTGGCACTGCTCGCGGTCTCGGGTGATTTCGCCAAGGCGCATGCGCCGGCCATGGTGGCGGCGGGCGTACATGTGGTGGATAATTCCTCCGCATTCCGGTTGCAGGATGATGTGCCGCTCGTGGTGCCGGAGGTGAATGCCGGTGCGATTGGCGGCGCCAAGCTGATCGCCAACCCCAATTGCACCACGGCGATTCTGGTGGTGGCGCTAGAGCCGCTGCGCCAGGCTTTCGGGTTGAAGCGCGTGATTGTCTCCACCTATCAGGCGGCGTCCGGCGCCGGGGCGGAAGGCATGACGGAATTGGAACGCGAAACCCGCCGTGTGTTGGTGGATGGGGCGAAGGCGGGGCATGAGGTGTTTCGCTATCCGCTGCCCTTCAACGTGATCCCGCAGATCGATAGCTTCCAGCCCAATGGCTATACGCGCGAAGAAATGAAGGTGGTTTGGGAAAGCCGGAAGATCATGGGCATGCCAGATTTGCCGATTTCCTGCACCGCGGTGCGCATCCCGACCTTCCGCGTGCATGCCGAAGCGGTGACGATTGAAACCGAACGTCCCGTGACGCCCGAGGCCGCGCGTGAAGTGCTGCGCAAGGCGGCAGGCGTGAAGGTGGTGGATGACCCGGAAGCGGGCCTCTATCCCATGCCGCTGACCGCAACGGGCCAGGATGATGTGGAAGCCGGGCGCATCCGCGCCAATCCGGTCTTTGGTGATCGGGGCCTCGATTTCTTCCTGTGCGGTGATCAATTGCTGAAAGGTGCCGCGCTGAATGCGGTGCAGATCGCCGAGAGGCTGCGCGCAGCGTAAGCGAAGAATGAGGTCATCGCGTGTCAGAAGGTGGCGCTAAGGAATTGGGGTTTTCAATCCGAGCCGCGCTACCTTCTGATCTGGAAGACCTTCTCAAGCTCTATCCGCATCTTATCGCGTCTGATGAACCAATTTCGCTCAGCGTGGCCGCTGCCCGGCTGCGCGAAATCAATCAGTTGCCTGGCAGCGCGGTGCTGCTTGGGTTGCTGGGTGATGACCTTGTTGCATCCTGTACGCTTATCGTCATTCCGAATCTGACCCGTGGCGGAAAGCCCTACGCCTTGATCGAAAATGTTGTGACCGACGCGCGTTATCGCGGCCAAGGTTATGGAACCCGAGTGTTGCGGGCCGCCGTGGCCACCGCTTGGGAGGCTGGGTGCTACAAGGTCATGCTGATGACCGGTTCAAAACAGCCATCCACCCTGAAATTCTATGAAAATGCCGGCTTCGAGCAAACCAAGACCGGGTTTCAAATGCGGCGCATATCGGCGCGCCCGGATGCCTAATTTCATGTGCATCGCCCATCCTGGCCAGTCAGTATCGCCTGAACCGCATGGCTGAGAAGCCCGTCGCACCGCGTTTGCTATTGCCCGATGTGCCCGCTTTGGTGGCGGGGCAGGGGCGCGCGGTGGTGTTGGATACGGATGGCAGCATCGAAACCTTGCCGGCGCGCGCAGCGGCGGCAAGGTTGACTGAAGCCGCGCCAATGCTGGTGCATGCGCCAGCGACAGCGCGGCGCCTTGGCGTACCTGGCATTGCCCCGGCGCATGATCTGCTGGAACTTTTCGCCTTTGCGCTGCCTGCCGCATCCTGCGCGCCGACCCCGCGCGGCCTTGCCTTGGCGCTTGGCCTGCCCGCGCCGCGCGATGATGAAGCGGCGGTGGCGTTATTGCCCGATATCGCCACTGAATTGCTGCGACGGCTTGCGGATGAGCGCGCCGCGCCAATCAACCGCGATGCCGCAAGCCTCGCCGCCCGCATGGGCGAAGCCGGCTGGCCCTGGGCGCGTTCGGTGCTCGCGGCGCTTGGTGCGCCGGCGGCCCGTTCCGGCATGGAGGGTTTGCGCGTCTGGCGCCGCCTGCCGGAATGGGAGGAAGCCGCACCTGGCAATCCGCCATCCTCCTTCGGGATTGAACCGCAGGAAGCGCGCACAAGGCTCGCGCAGATATTGGGCGAAGGCGCGGAACAGCGCCCGCAACAGGCGGATTATGCCTCGGCCGCCGCAGCCGCCTTTGCGCCACGCGAAGATCAGGGCGCGCCGGCGCTGGTATTGGCGGAAGCCGGCACGGGCACGGGCAAGACGCTTGGCTATGTTGCGCCGGCCAGTCTGTGGGCGGAGCGCAATGGCGCGCCGGTCTGGATTTCCACCTTCACGCGCAATCTGCAACGCCAGATAGATCAGGAAACCGCACGGCTTTTCCCCGATGCGGAAGACCGCCGCCGCCGCGTGGTGCTGCGCAAGGGGCGCGAAAATTATCTGTGCCTTTTGAACCTGGAAGATGCGCTGGGTTTTTCCGCCATGCCGGGGCAGGGTGTAGCACTCGGCCTGGTGGCGCGATGGGCGGCGGCGACGCGTGATGGCGATATTCTGGGCGGTGATTTTCCCGGCTGGCTCTCGGAACTCTTCGGCAGCAATACGATCATGCCGCTGGCGGATCGGCGTGGTGAGTGCATCCACGCCGCCTGCCCACATTATCGCAAATGCTTTGTCGAGCATTCCATTCGCCGCGCGCGCGGCGCTTCGATTGTGATTGCCAATCATGCGCTGGTGATGATCCAGGCCGCGCTCGGTGGTGGTGAGGATGGCCGTGCGCTCCGCCTCGTGTTCGATGAAGGCCATCATCTGTTCGATGCCGCCGATAGCGCCTTTTCCGCTGATCTGACCGGGGCGGAAATGGCGGAGCTGCGGCGGTGGATTTTGGGCGCGGAAGGCGGGCGGTCTCGTGCGCGTGGCCTCAAGCGCCGCTTGGAGGAATTGGTCGGCGAAAGGCCGGAATTGCAGGCGCCTTTGGAAGCGGCCTTGCAAGCGGCGCGCGCCTTGCCTGCGGGTGGTTGGTCTGGCCGGCTGGCCGATGAAGCCGCTGTTGATCTGGCGGGCGTGCCCGCCAATCCGGCCGAGGCGTTTTTGCGCGCCGTGCGCCGGCAAGTACGTGCGCGGAATGCCGAAGCGGAAGAAGCCGGGCTTTACGATGCGGAATGTGATCTTTTCCCGCTGAACGCGGATATGGCGGAAATCGCCGGCGGGCTTGAACGCGCGCTGCAACGCCTGGAGGCGCCGGTACGGCATTTGCGCGAAAAGCTACTGGCGCGCATGGAAGATGAAGCCGCCGAGATTGAGGCCAATGACCGGCTGCGGATTGAAGCGATTTGTGGTTCCCTCGAACGGCGCGTGCTGATGCCGCTGGGTGCCTGGCGCGCGATGCTCACGCGCATCGCCGGTGAGGAACCCGCGCCCGGTGCGCGGCCCGATATGGTGGATTGGCTTTCGATTGAACGGCGCGGCGGGCAGGATGCGGATGCGGGTATGCATCGCCATTGGCTTGATCCGACCATTCCCTTCGCCATGCAGGTCGCCGCCCCCGCGCATGGTGTGCTGATTACCTCAGCCACCTTGCGTGATGCGGCAGAGGCTGAGGATGATGATCCCGAAGCCGCCTGGCGCGAAGCGGAAGGCCGCACCGGGGCCGCGCATTTGCCGCTGCCCGCGATCCGCGCCGCTGTAGCCTCGCCCTTCGATTACGCCGCGCGCACGCGCTGCATTGTGGTGACGGATGTGGCGCGGGAAAATACCGCGCAAGTGGCGGGCGCGATGCGGGAATTGTTTCTGGCATCCGGCGGTGGTGCGCTTGGTCTTTTCACCGCCATTCGTCGTTTGCGCGATGTGCATGGGCGTATCGCCCCTGCTTTGGAAGAAGCCGGCCTGCCGCTTTACGCGCAGCATATGGACGCCATGGATAATGCGACCTTGGTGGATGTGTTTCGTGCCGAGGAAAATTCATGTCTGCTTGGCACCGATGCCATGCGCGATGGCGTAGATGTGCCGGGGCGTTCCTTGCGCCTTTTGGTGTTTGACCGCGTGCCTTGGCCGCGGCCGAGCATTCTGCACCGCGAAAGGCGCCTGCATTTATCGGAAGGTAGGCCCAAGGATTATGATGACCGCATCACGCGCCATCGGCTGCGTCAGGCCTTCGGGCGGTTGATCCGTCGCGCTGATGACAAGGGCGTGTTTGTGATGCTGGATCGGTCTTGCCCATCGCGGTTATTGGCGGGGCTACCTTCTGGCGTGCTGTTGCGCCGCATGGGGCTTGCCGATGCGGCGCGCGAAATACGGGAATTTCTCGGTTAGTCCTGTTCTATTTCTGGCAACCGATACCGATCCGCTGGATCATTCCAGCCCTTGAAATTCGGCGCGCGTTTTTCCGCGAAGGCAGCGCGGCTTTCCAGCAGATCGGACTTGTCGCCATGGTCATGCAGCTTGGCGGCCAGGCGCTGTTGCGCGGGCGTTGGCGCGGGGCGCATGCGGCGCATCATATGGATGGTGTTGACCCGCGCGGCGGGCGGCAGCGTCAACATTTGCCGCGCCATCTCAAGCGCGGTTTCCATCAGCGCTTCAGGCTCGACCAGGCGATTGACGAAGCCAAGCTGAAAAAAGCGTTCTGCCGTGAAGCGAAAACCAAGCGCCATTTCCATCGCGATGGGATAGGCGAGGTTCGCAAGATGCCCGTGATTATAGCCACCCAATAGCCAGCGCTTTGCCTCCGACACTTCGAAAATCGCGGTATTGGCCGCCACGCGCAGATCAGTGCGCTCCACCAGCATGAAGCCGCCGCCCATGGCAAAGCCATTCACCGCGGCAATCACAGGCTTTTCCAAGGTACCGGCATTGAAGGGGTCTTCCATGTCAATGCGCCGCCCGCCGGGGCTTTTGTCGGCGAGCGATTCCTTCATATCCTCCCCGGCGCAAAAGCCGCGCCCGGTGCCGGTCAGGATGGCGACTTCAAGCTTGGGGTCGGTGCGAAACGCGGTCCAGATACGCGCCAATTCCAGGCGCATTTCATGGTTCAGCGCATTCAGCCGCTCAGGCCTGTTCATGCGCAGGACCAGCACCTGCCCATGGGTTTCGGTTTCAACAACGGCCATGGCATTTCCCCTTCGATTGTCGGGCATGATGGGCGGGGTCAGCGCGGCTGACCAGGGGGGATTTCCCAAAACCCCGTTTCCCGTTCTAGCCTTGGCCCATAACCCAACCAGGCAGGAAACCCATGCGCAAGCTCACCATTGGCGATGTCACCATCACCAGCATCATTGAACGCGATGGCCCCTGGCGCGCGCCGGGGCAGATGTTCCCCAATGCGCCGGCGGACCAGATTGAAGCAACGCTGAAGGAGCTGGAGCCGGAAACCTATGATGTCGCCTCCGGCGAGATGGTGATCACCTATCAGACCTATGTGGTGCGCACGCCGCGCCATACGATCCTGGTGGATACCTGCACCGGCGAAGACAAGGGCTATCCCGCGCCAATGGATTTCCCGAAGCAGCCCTGGCTGGATGGGCTGAAGGCCGAGGGTCTGTCGTTCGATGACATTGATTATGTCATGTGCACCCATCTGCATATTGACCATTCCGGCTGGAATACCGTGCTGCGCGATGGCCGCTGGGTGCCGACTTTCCCGCGTGCCAAATATGTTTTCCACAAGCGCGAATACGCCGCGTGGGAGGCTTCAACCAAGGCCGGCGAAACCCGCCCCGGTGGCGGTGGTTCCGTCTTCACCATGAATTGCGAACCGGTGGTGGCAGCGGGGCAGGCCATGCTGGTGGATGATGATTTCAGCCTGGATGATTGCATCACCATCGAACCAACGCCTGGCCACACCCCCTGCCATTGCTGCGTGCATATCAAAAGCCGCGGCCAGCATGCGGTGATCACCGGCGATCTGATGCATCACGCGCTGCAAATCCACAGGCCCTCCTGGTCCACCATGTTCTGCTGGGACCCGAATGAGGCCGCCGATAGCCGCACGCGCTTCCTGGCCAATGTCGCCGATACGGATACCAAACTGCTGCCGATCCATTTCCCCAATCCTTCGGTCGGGCGGGTGGAATCGAATGGTGATCGCTTCCGCTGGCGCTATATGCGCTGAACCATGACCATGCCGCCACTTCAGGGCCTGCGCGTGCTGGATCTGGCGCGCGTTCTGGCCTGCCCCTTTTCGGCAATGATCCTTGCCGAATTGGGCGCGGAAGTGATCAAGGTGGAACAACCCGGCAGCGGCGATGAAAGCCGCAGCTATGAACCCGTCGCCGAACGGAATGGTGCGCGTGACAGCGCCTATTTCTTCGCCTGCAATCGCGGCAAGCGCAGCGTCACCGTCAATCTGCGCCACAAGGATGGTCAGGCGCTGGTGCGTGATCTGATCCGCCATTGCGACGCGGTGGTGGAGAATTTCCCGACCGGTACGCTGAAGCGTTACGGGCTGGATTGGGAGGCTCTGCGCGCCATCAATCCGCGCCTTGTCATGCTATCCTGCACTGGCTTTGGCCAGACCGGGCCTTACGCCAAGCGCAAGGGCTATGACACGGTATTTCAGGCCATGTCGGGGTTGATGGCACTCACGGGCGAACGCGGCGGCGGGCCGGTGAAGCCGGGGCTACCCATCGCGGACCTGACATCCGGGCTTTGGATTACGATTGGTTTGCTTGCGGCACTCCGCGGGCGCGATGCAACGGGCCAGGGCGCCTATATTGATTTTTCCATGTTGGATGGTCAGGTGGCCTTGTTGACCTCCGCCGCCGCGCGCTTCTTCGCGTTGAATGAGGTGCCGCCGCGTCTGGGCACGGAACATCCGGGGCGCGTGCCGACTGCTTCCTTCAAATGTGCCGACGGGCGGTTTTTGCACGTCACCTGTTCCGATCAGCATTGGGCGCCGCTGTGTCGCGCGCTGGGCCTTGCTAAATTGGGCGCTGATCCCGCCCTGCAAGCCAATGCCGAACGTGTGGCGCAGCGCGAACGTGTCATGGCCGGCATTACGGCCGCGATGGCGAAACTGACGCGCGCGGAAGCTGTCGCACTACTTGATGCGGCTGATGTGCCGAATGGCCCGGTGCTGACGATTGATGAAACCTTCGCCGACCCGCATGTGCAGGCGCGCGGTTCAGTCGGTGAATTCACCCATCCCCTGCTCGGCGCCTTTCCCGCCTTGCGCTTGCCCTATCGCTTCGATGGCTTGGCGGACCCGGCCATCCAGCGCCCACCCTTGTTGGGGGAGGATACGGAAGCCGTGCTGCGCGATTTGTTGCACTACTCGCCAGCGCACATCGCAGCGCTGCGGGCGGAAGGCGCGATATGACGGACACCGTTTTGTATGACTGCAAGGATGGCCTGGCCCGCATTACGCTGAACCGTCCGGATGCGCGCAATGCGCTCAATAGCGCCATGTGCGAAGCGCTTGTCGGGGCCACGCGCCGCGCGCGGGAAGATGGCGCGCGCTGCGTGCTGGTGCAGGCGATGGGCAGCGTGTTTTGCGCCGGCGCGGACCTCAAGGAACGGCAGGGCATGGGCGATGACGCGGTGCGTGCGCGGCGCCTGAAAGCTTTTGCTGCCTATGAAGCGGTGGAACGCCTGCCCATGCCGTCTATTGCCGTGGTGGAAGGCCCGGCCGTGGGATCGGGCGTGGAAATCGCCGCCGCCTGCGATTTCATCATCGCGACCCCAGCGGCTTCCTTCCGCACCCCGGAGGCGCTTTGGGGCACAGTGGGCGCCACGCAACGCCTGCCGCGCATCATCGGCAAAAGGCTGGCGAAGGATTTGATGTTCACGGGCCGGGCGCTTGGCGCTGAGGAAGCGCGCGAAGCAGGGCTTGTGGCGCGCGTGGTGGCGCCGGAGGCGCTTGCGGCATGCCTCACGGATATCACCGCCACCATCCTGAAAGCACCGCCCGCTGCGATGGCCTTGGCGAAGCGCTGCGTGGATGAAGGCCTGGAACGCGACCCGCGCGGCGCACTCGCCACCGAAATCATGGCCATTGAGGAAAGCCTGGCCGCCGCCGAATGGCGCAAGAAAATGCAGGAATTCTGACCCGTGCAGTGCGGCTGGGCAGAGCGCTACGGCAAGCCCTGCCCCCCATTTCAGACAAAAGCAGGCTGGACAGGGCAAGGGCGCTTCGCTAGGAGAAGATTTCTGGCAGGGCTGCGGTCCTACCAGGGCCCAGATAGCTCAGTTGGTAGAGCATGCGACTGAAAATCGCAGTGTCGCTGGTTCGATTCCGGCTCTGGGCACCATTTTTTCTCCAAAATTCTCAAAATACGCATCAGGCACGGGGATTGCTCGGCCTAACCGGGGGTGCTGCCCCTGTAACCCGGACCCCGCCAATTTGGGCGACCCGGATCGGAGCGTAAGTCATGAACGCAAGCCAAGGTACCAAGACGCCACATCGCATCGTCGTGGCAGGCGGCGGGGCGGCAGGGCTGGAACTGGTGACCAGACTCGGCCACCGCTATGCGCGAACCGGTGAGGCTGAGGTCACGCTGGTGGAGCGCGCCCGCACACATCTTTGGAAGCCCCTGCTGCATGCGGTGGCGGCCGGCAGCCTCGATCGGGATCGGCACGAGCTTCATTACCTGAGGCAGGCGCATAATCACCATTTCACCTACCGCTTCGGGCCCATGACCGGGATTGACCGGGAAGCGCGTGAGGTCCTGGTGGGTGCCACCTTTGACGATGAAGGCCGCCAGGTCACGCCGCCAAGCCGCGTGCCCTATGACACGCTGGTGATCTGCATCGGCAGCGTCACCAATGATTTCGGCACACCAGGCGCGGCAGAGCACGCCGTGCCGCTGGAAAACGTGGCGCAGGCCAGCCGGTTTCATCGCCGCCTGGTGAATGCGTGCCTGCGCGCCAATAGCCAATCCGAACCGGTACGCCCCGGCCAGCTTCATGTCGCCATTATCGGCGCGGGGGCCACCGGCACGGAATTGGCGGCCGAACTGCACCGCACCTTGCGCGCCGTTGTCGCCTATGGCTTGGACAGGATTGACCCGGCGCGCGATGTCCGTATCCGCCTGATTGAAGCAGCACCGCGCATCCTGCCCGCTTTGCCTGAACGCATCTCAGCCGCCACCGCAAAATTGTTGGAGGATTTGGGCGTTGAAGTGCTGGCTGGTCGCCGTGTGGCCGAAGTGCGCGCCGATGGCGTGGTGCTGGCCGATGGTGATGTCATCCCAGGAGAGCTCGTGGTCTGGGCCGCCGGCGTGAAAGGCCCGCCCGTGCTCCGCAATATCGGTGGGCTTGAGACGACGCCCAATGATCAGCTTGTGGTGCTGCCCACGCTGCAAACCTCGCGCGATCCGGACATTTTCGCGCTTGGAGATTGCGCGGCCTGTCCGCGCCCCGATGGCAAGGGCAATCTGCCGCCCCGCGCCCAGGCCGCGCATCAACAGGCCAATCATCTTTTCCGCCAGATTGACCGCAAGCTGCGCGGCCTTGAATTGGAGCCCTTCGCCTATCGCGATTTCGGCTCGCTCGTTTCGCTCGGCAAATACTCAACCGTGGGCAGCCTGATGGGCTTCCTGGTTGGGCGCAGCATGTTCATCGAAGGCTATTTTGCGCGGATGATGTATCGGTCCTTGTACAAGATGCACCAGACCGCGCTGCATGGGCATGCGCCGGTGCTATGGAAAACGCTGGTCGGGCTGGTGGCGGACCGCGGGCAGCCGCAGGTGAAGCTGCATTGACAAGGCTCGGAATTCCAGCAGGTCCGCGGATAGGCCGCATAAGGCCATAAAAATGGAAAATTAAGGAGACTTATCCTTTTTCTTGCCTCGCTTCGACCGACCAGCTCCTATCGACGCTTTATTCGTGTCGGTGGCGTGAGCCACTGCAAATTCCACCTCCAAGGCGCCGGCGTAGATACGGGAGCCATCTTCAAGCTCTACAACTGCCTCAATAAGCCCAGGTTGGTGGACCCGGAAGAGATGTGTGCCAAGTAGAATAAGGTTTTCTGGGCGAGCGACATTTGGGGGTGAGGCCGCCTCTGAAGGAAGATTGACCATCACAGCAGGCCCGCCAGGAGGGGTCATTGTCACCTTGGTTGGCTTGGTGATGTCTCCCTCAGGAAATCGTAACTTTACCGCCACAGCAAAGTTTAAGATTGTGGGGACTTCATTAGGCGCAGTTTGGCGTTCGATTCGGATTTTCGCTCCTGGATGAACGCCTACAAGGGTCACTTTTCCGTCTTGTTCAAACCGGATCATTTCGCAAAACAGCGCCGTCGCCCAACGCGCCTCGGGTGCTGAGATTCGTTCATCTGGCGCGATCGGGGTCGTAGTCATGGGACTCAAAACATTAAAGGGCTGTGATGAGTTAGTGTGGCCTCGGTCGTCTTAATGGCTCCGACCACGCGCGCCGTAACTTCATGGGGTGTGGGTTCAGACTGAACGTCTTTCATATGGTTTTTTCGAAGGTGATGAGGCGCCTCGATACGGTGCGCCTTAACCTCCATTTCATGCCCGAGGGCTGCAAGAATCGCGGCAATTGTGCGCAATTCAAGATTGCCGCCGCTTAGCGCGCGCGTAATCGTCGCTTTATTACGACCAATCAATCTTGCGACTTCCGCTTTCGTGAGGTTCCGTTCCCGCCCTTCTGTTTGAAGTGCAAGAAAAAGCTCGCGCGATACGTCGGCCGCCAGCTTCGCATAAATGCGACCGCCATCTGCGGGCATCTTATCAAGTCTCTTACGTGCCATGAGGGTCACTCTGCAAAAACTGCTCCAGCGACAAGCCAAGTGCTTCGGCTTCCGCCGCGCAGGCTGCATGGAACTGTGTGCTCTTTCCCTTGAGGTCCTTCTTGAAGGTGGCGCCTGCCGCCAGAAATTGGTCCTTGGAGATATAGTAGCCGCCGATACGCACGGACCGAGTTTTCCACTGGAAAAGCGTTGGATTGCCAGGGTGACGGCGCTTTTCATGATGATAACCGTGAACCATCACGCCACCAGAGCAGAAATGATTGAATAGGTTCTGGACCTGGAAGTAAGGCTCCGGGTCAGGGTTCTCGCCGCTCGGCAACACCCCGCGCATTGCTTCAATGGCGTTCCAACACTCAAGGGTCATGTAAATGTATCTCTCGGGTTGTTGGTCGTAACGCAGGCTGGGATCGAAACGCACGATCCAGCGCTCTTCAATTAGCCTCTCAAATGTTGCATTTAAAGTCAACTATTTTGTCGCCCATGCGTCTTCATATTAGACATGCATAAATGCGTGCTTGGCCGATTGGAAGGCGGCGTAATGGCGTCCCTAAGCCCGTAACCCCTCTCGCCAGCACTCTCCCCAAACACGAAAAGGGGGCCGAAGCCCCCTCTTAAACGCCCAACGCTATCACCCAGGCCGAAGCCCGCGCCAAATCAGCCCTGGCGGGCCTTCAGCCGCGGGTTCTTCTTGTTGATCACGTAAACGCGACCGCGGCGGCGTACCACAACGCAGTTCTTGTCACGGGTCTTGGCGGTCTTCAGCGAGTTACGAATTTTCATTGGTCTAACCTTTCGAAGGCGCGGTGTCTAAGCGGGGCAGGGGGCCAAGTCAACCCATGGCAACGCCTATTCAGCCGCGCGGCGTTCCTCTTCCATGATGCGGAGAAACCCATCGCGGGTCTGGGGTAGTTTCCGGCCCATAATCTGTTCGGCCACCTGGGTGCGCAGTACCTGTGCCGTGCCGCCTGCAATGGCGAACATGCGCGCATCGCGCAAATAGCGCTCCATCGGGTTGTCGCGCGAATAGCCCGCAGCGCCCCAAACCTGCAAAGCCTGGTTGGTCACGCGGATCGCCATTTCTCCCGCCAGCACCTTGGCCTGGGCAGCGGCCAACCGATCCGGAAAGCCATTCGGCCCCGCGCTTTTCGCCGCGCGCCACACCATGGCGCGCGCTGCCTCCACCTCAATGGACATATCCGCCAGCATCCAGGCAAGGCCCTGGAATTCCCCAATCGGCCGGCCGAATTGGCGGCGGGTCTGGGCACGCTCAAGCGCATATTCGTAAGCGCCGGCGGCCAGCCCCAAGGCAACGGTCGCCGCCCCCACGCGCTGGCCATTATAGGCATCAATTAGCCGGCCAAAGCCGCGCGCCCAGCCGCCGGGGGGCCTCAACACCATGTAATCAGGCACCTCGAGCCCCGCGATTTCCGTCTCAGCTTCCGGCATGCCGCATAGGCCGAGCGACGGGATGCGCTTGAAGGTAACCCCAGGCGGGGGCCCATCGCCCTGGCGCACCACCAGGAAGCCGCCAATGCCCTGATCGCGCCCGTCTTCAATCACGCGGGCAAAGATCAGATGCAGCCGGGAAACGCCGCCCCCCGTGATCCAGGTCTTGCGGCCATTGATCACCCATGTATCGCCATGGCGCACCGCGCGCGTCGTCATTTCGGTCGCGGCCGAACCGGCTTCGGGTTCCGTGATCAGAATGGCGGGCTTGTCGCCGGCCAGCACCAGATCAGCGGCGATGCGCTTTTGGGCGTCTGTCCCATATGCCATGATGGCGCCAATGGCACCCATATTGGCTTCCACGGCAATGCGGCCACACACCGCACAGGCTTTGGAAAATTCCTCAATCACCAAGGCAGCGTCGAAGTAATCGCCCCCCGGCCCACCCCATTGGCGCGGAACGGTCAGGCCGGTGAAGCCTGCCTCCGCCATGCGCTTCACCATGGGCCAGGGATAGGCGCCAGAGCGATCGGTCTCGGCGGCTTGGGCTGCCGCTTCGCGCGCCAATTCCCGCGCCCGGTCGCGCAGCCTTGCCTGTTCTGGGGTCAAGCCATCCATAATGTCAGCCTTTATGTCAGACGCGCTTCGATTGCCGCAGCCGCGGCGCGATCCAGTTTGAGCGCCTTGGCGAATTCATCAAGCCAAGCGCGCTCGGCCGCTGCGATCTCCCCCGCGCCAACCACGGCGGCGGCGTAGAGTTGCGCGGCCAGCATCGGGTCACTCGCCAGCTTGGCAAGGGCGGTGGGCGCCAAGGGCTTGTCGAAATCCGCCAGCACCGTGTCGCGCGCGGCAGCGCTCAGGCCCGCGCCATCCAATTGCGTGGCGATGCGACCGCGCTCTTCGGCATCAATCGCGCCATCGGCCTTGGCCGCGGCGATCATGGCGCGCAGCATCAGCAAGGCCTCGGCGGTCTCCGCACTCGGTTCTTCTTCCGGTTCGGCGGCGACAGGCGCCCAAGGGTCGGCCGCGGGTTTGGCAGCACCCGGCGCCTTGCCCCAAGGGCCGGCACTTGCCGGCGCATCCTTCAGCCCGCCTTGGCCTGGGGCTTTCTTGACTGGCGGCGCACTGACCGGCGCTTGGCGCGCCGGCCCGGCCCAATCGAAACCACCGCCACCCTTGCCGGAGGATGCCGGTCTTGGCGGCGGGGCGGCCGGTGCTGGTGGGGCAGTCTGGCTTCGGCGCAGCGCTTCAATCGCAATGCCGGCAAGCCCGGCCAGCGCGCGGCCAAGCTGAGCATTGCTGGCGGTGGCGCGGCTGCGTGAGGGCGTGGGGCTGCGCCGCCGTGGCGCCGTACCACCGCCCAGCACCGCGCCAATCACCCGCCCAAGATCGAAACCGGCCATGTTCCCCCCTCTCTTGAAGGCAGCATTACAAATCCTGCATCGCGGTCGCAATCGCGGGTGCGAGTGCGCGGAATTCCTCAGCCCTTGGGCTGCGCGCCCGCCAAGCGAGGCCGATGCGACGGCTCATGCCATTCTCAAGCGGCCGCGTCACCAGCCCAGTCCCCGCGAGCACACCGCCAGCCACAGCCAGGCGCGGCAGCAGCGTTATCCCAAGCCCACTCGCCGCCATTTGCACAAGCGTATGGAGTGAGGTCGCCGAAAATTCCTCGGCGGTCAGCGCCCCCGAAAGCCCGCAAGCTGCAAGTGCGTGATCCCGCAGGCAATGCCCATCCTGCAGCAGCAGGAGTTTTTCCTCCATCAGCGCCCGCGGCGCGATACTGGCACGCCCGGCCAAGGGGTGATCTTCCGGGCAGGCCAGCAGAAACGGGTCTTCGGCTATGGCCAGCGTCTCCGCCGCCCCGCAATCGCAGGGGAGTGCGAGCAGCAGCAGGTCAAGCCGCCCGGATTCCAAGGCTTCCACCAGCCTTTCGGTCAAATCTTCCCGCAGCCACGGGCGCAGCCGCGGAAAATCGGCACGCAGCCGCGGCATCAGGCGCGGCAGCAAAAAGGGGCTGATGGTCGGGATGACGCCAAGGCGGATGGGTCCCGAAAGTGGTTCGCGCGCGGCAGAGGCGGTTTCCACACAGCTATTGAGCGCAGCAAGGGCCACCCGCGCGCGCTGGATGAGTTCCGCCCCAAGCGGCGTGAAGACCGGCTTCTTGGCGCCGCTCCGTTCCAGAATGGCGGCGTCCAATTGCCGTTCCAGGGCGATCATGCCGGCCGAAAGGGTGGATTGCGTGACGCCACAGGCCGAAGCGGCACGGCCGAAATGTTCATATTCGGCGAGCGCCACCAAATAGCGGAGCTGCTGAGGGGTGGGCAGCGCGATCATCAATCAATCCGATTGCATCGCGGCGGAACCGCCGCGTGGATCACTGATATGCCCCGCCGACCGAAGGCTTCAACCCTCAATACCGCGCCGGATCATAGGGCTTCGGGTCAATGAAGGGCGCTTCGCCCATCATCATCTCGGCGACCAGACGCCCGGTGGTGGGGCCAAGCGTAAAGCCCTGATGCGCATGGCCAAAGGCGCACCAGGCGCCGGCCTGGCCGGGCAGGCGGCCAATGATCGGCAACATATCCGGCGTGCAGGGGCGCACCCCCATCCAGGGATCATCTTCCACCGCTTCGGCCAGCGGCAGCAATTGGCGCGCAAGTGGCTCGGCACGCGCCAATTGCACCGGGGTTTTCGGCGCATCATCGGGGGCGAATTCAGCCCCGGTTGTCAGCCTGACGCCAGCGCGCATCGGCACCAGCACAAAGCCGCTATCGGCATCCAGAAACCCGCGATTGAGCACGGCATTGCCCTGCATGCGATAATGGCGGTGATAGCCGCGCTTGCCGAAAAGCGGCGGCGCATAGCCAAAGCGGCGCGTGAGTTTCGCCGAAGCCGACCCAAGCGCCACGACAACCTGTTCCGCCTCCCGCACGCCATCCGCGCTTTGCACACGCCAGCCCGCACCATGGCGTTCAAGGCTGAGTGCATCGCCGCGCAGGATTTGCCCGCCGGCTTCGGTGAAGCGCTTGGCGTAGAATAGCGTGAGCGCCTGCGGGTCACTCACCGAAAGCGGATCGGTCCAATGAATGGCGCCAAGGCGCTTGACCAGCAAATGCGGTTCGGCCGCGGCAAGCCCCGCTTGGTCGAGCAGCGCGTAATTCACGCCCTGTTCGCGCTTCAACATCTCGGCTTCCGCAATGGCGGCGTTCAGGGCCGTTTGAGTATTGTAAAGCCGCATCCAGCCAATGGGGCGAAGCAGCGCTTCGGCCTCGGTCCCGCGCGTGAGCGCCACATGTTCATCAATGCAGGTCACGATCAGCCGCGCATAGGCTTCTGCAATCGGCCGATAGCGTGATGGCGCCGAATGCCACCAATATTTGAACAGGGGCGCGGCCAGGCTGAGCAGCGCTGAGGGATGATAGGAAGCATCCACCGATCGGTTCTGCGCCATGCGCCAAATTGTTGCGATATCGCGCGGGAAGGGATGCGGATAGACGGCTTCCCGCTGGATCAGCCCCGCATTGCCGAAGGAAGCACCTTCACCGGGTGGTGCGCGGTCCAGCACCACCACCTGCGCGCCGCGGCGTTGCAAATGCAGTGCGATGGAAACGCCAACCATGCCAGCGCCAAGCACGATCACAGATCGCGACATTATTCTTTTTCCTGTCTCACGCGCCCCGGCGCTTCATGATCACACGTCTTTAGTCTCAAATTCCGCCGGACCCGTGATTTCGATCAATTCCAGATCTTCCGAATGGGCGATTTCGCGATGCTTCACCAAGGGCGGTTGATAGCAGCTATCGCCGGCGCGGAATTCCTTGACGCCGATATCCTCATATTCAAAGCGCACCCAGCCCTTCAGCACATAGAACATCTGAAACTTGAGATTATGCGTGTGCCATTGCCCAGTGGCATGGGCGCCGGGGATGGCGCGGATCACATGCGCGCCAAAGGCGCCATCCGTGGCCCCCTTGATGCCAAGATCACGATATTCGAAGAACGGGCGCAGCCCACGGATGAATTCCGAACCTTCGGCATGGCTGGTTGTTGTGGTGGTCACGGCGTTTCTCTCCTTCAGGCAAGCGGCAGCGCGACATGGCGCGTAAAGCCCGGGCGCGTCAGCAGCGTATCATAATAGCGGCGCAGATTGGGCAGGTTCGGGCGTTCAATCGGCAGCACATGCCAGCGATGCACCCAGCAGCCGAGCGTCAGGTCAGCCAAGGTCAGGTTATCGCCACAAAGAAAGCGCTGCCCTTCAAGCTTCCTGTCCACAATGGTCCAAAGCCGGCCCGCTTCATCCCGCGCCTTGGCCTCTGCCTTCCAATCGCGTTCCGGTTCCGGCAGGCGCACATGGGTGAAGAAGATCGTCACCATCGGCGCGGTCAAATGGCCAAGGGCCCAATCCATCCAGGTTTCGACCTCGGCCCGCTTGCGGGACTCCTTGGGGTAAAGCGCGCCGTCCTGCGCATGAGTGTTGCACAAATAACGGCTGATCGTATTGCTTTCCCACAGCGCCCAGCCATCATCTTCCTGCAAGGTCGGCACCAGGCCCATCGGGTTCATGGCGCGGTATTC
>JADCEV010000149.1 GCA_020249865.1 Roseomonas sp.
AATCTGATGGAAGTGGGCGGCATTTCGCGCCGGCTTGTGGAATTCGCACGCTCCATCGTGGGTGGCATCCAGGGCGGGCTGCCGGCGACCTGCGTGATTACCTGCATGATTTTCGCCGCCATCAGCGGCAGCAGTGTCGCGACCACCTTTGCCATTGGCGCCATCATGATCCCGGCTTTGGTGCGCGCTGGCTATCCGGTGCCCTTCGCCGCCGCCTTGCAGGCCACCGCGGCTGAGCTTGGCGTCATCATCCCGCCCTCCATCCCCATGATCCTTTATGGTGTCACCACGCAAACCTCGATCCCGGAGCTGTTTATCGCGGGCTTTGGGCCGGGCATTCTGATTGGCGCTTCCTTGATTGCCACCGTGCTGATCTGGTGCCGCATCACCGGCTGGGGCAAACAGGATGGCGTTGGCCGCCTGCCCTTCCTGACCGCAACGCGCCAGGCGGGCTTTGCGCTGCTGATGCCCTTTGTGGTGCTGGGCGGCATTTACGGTGGCGTGACCACACCAACCGAAGCGTCGGTCATTGCCGTGGTCTATGCGCTGATCATCGGGCTTTTCGTGCATCGGGAAATCGCCTGGCGCGACCTTTTCCCCATTTTCAAGAAATCGGTGATTTCCAGCGCCGTGATCATGTTCATCATCGCCTGCGCGGCAGTGTTTTCCTGGCTGCTCAATCGCCAGGGCGTGCCGGATATCGCGGCGGAATGGATCGCGACAAGCTTCGACAGTTCCAGCCTTTATCTGCTGGTGGTCAATCTGTTCCTGTTCGTGGTTGGCATGTTCGTCGAAACCTCCGCTTCCATCATTGTGCTGGCGCCGATCCTGGCGGAAGCGGCGGAAAAGCTTGGCATTGACCAGGTGCATTTCGGCACCATCATGGTGGTCAATCTGGCGCTTGGCATGATCACGCCGCCCTTTGGCGTGAACCTGTTCGCCGCCGCACAAGTCGCACGCTGCGGCGTTGACCAGATGATGCGCTATTTGTGGATTTTCATTGCCGTGGTCTTTGGCGCGCTGATGGTCATCACCTACGTGCCCTGGATCACGCTCACCTTGCCGCAGCTTGTCTTCCGATGAGCCTCGGCACGCCGGAAGCCTTGCGTCACCTCCGGCGTGATGCCGCCCTCAAGCGCGTCATCCGCCAGGTGGGGCCGTTCACGCTGAAGCCCGCGCGGCGCCAACCCTATGAGGCTTTGGTGCGCGCCATTGCCCATCAACAGGTGCATGGCCGCGCAGCGGAAGCGATACTCGGCCGTTTCATCGCACTCTGTCCCGGCCCTGGTTTTCCCGCGCCAGACGCGGTGCTGGCCTTATCGCCCGAGGCGATGCGTGGCGCAGGACTTTCAGCGAATAAGGTGCTCGCCATTCGCGACATTGCCGAAAAGGCCGCCCTTGGCGTTATCCCTGATCGCGCCGCCGCGCGCCGCCTTTCGGATGAGGTCTTGATCGAAAGGCTGGTAGCCTTGCGCGGTGTTGGGCGCTGGACGGTGGAGATGCTGCTGATCTTCACCTTGGGGCGCGCCGATATCCTGCCCATGGATGATTTCGGCGTGCGCGAAGGCTACCGCGTCGCCGCTGGCCTGCCCGAACAGCCAAAGCCGAAAGCACTCGCCGAAATCGGGGAGGCCTGGGCGCCCTATCGTACCACCGCGGCCTGGTATTTGTGGCGCGCGGCGGATTTGGCGAAGGAAGGCGGCTTCAAGGCCCCGGCGGCCATCTGAAACTGGCGCGTCAGATATGCAGCGCCCGCCCATCCACGGCGAGTGCCGCTTCCTTCACCGCCTCATTCAGTGAAGGATGCGCATGGCAAGTGCGCGCCACATCTTCGGCACTTGCGCCGAATTCCATCGCCAGGACCAATTCCGCAATCAGCGTGCCGGCATCCGGGCCGATGATATGCGCGCCCAGCACCTTGTCTGTCGCCTTATCGGCGAGGATTTTCACAAACCCATCCATATCCCCCATGGCCCGCGCGCGGCCATTCGCGGTGAAGGGGAATTTGCCGATCTTATAGGCGACACCACGGGCCTTGAGCTGTTCTTCCGTCTCACCCACGGATGCGACTTCGGGCCAAGTATAAACCACGCCAGGGATCGCGCCGTAATTCAGATGCGGCTTTTGCCCCGCCAGAATTTCCGCGAGTGCCACACCTTCTTCTTCCGCCTTATGCGCCAGCATCGGGCCCGCAATCACATCGCCAAGCGCGTAGATGCCCGGCACATTGGTGGCGTAATGGCCATCCACCTTGATGCGCCCGCGTTCATCCAAGGCAACCCCAACCTTATCCAGCCCAAGCCCCGCGACAAAAGGCCGCCGCCCAATCGCGACCAGCACAACATCGGCGGTCAGTTCTTCCGCCGCACCTCCCGCCGCGGGTTCCAATTTTAGCGTCACGCCCTTCTTTGATTTGGTGGCGCCCATCACCTTGGTCTTCAGCTTCGTCTTGATGCCCTGCTTGGCCAGGATGCGTTCAAACGCCTTGCCCACTTCCAAATCCATGCTCGGCACCAGCCGATCAAGGAATTCCACCACCGTCACTTCCGCACCCAAGCGGCGCCAGACGCTGCCCAATTCCAACCCGATATAGCCACCACCAATCACCACCAGATGCTTCGGCACACTCGTCAATTCCAAGCCGCCGGTGGAGGTGACGATCTGCTTTTCATCAACCTCGACGCCCGGCAGGGGAATACTCTCACTCCCACTCGCGATCACGATGTGCTTTGCGGTGTAATCCTTGCCAGCCACGCTGACAGTGCCAGGCGCGGTAATGCTGCCCTCACCCTTCAGCCAGGTGACCTTGTTCTTGCGGAACAGGAACTCGACCCCCTTCACATTGGCACCCACCACTTCACCCTTGCGCGCCAGCATCCGCGCCAGATCAAGCTTCACCGAACCCACCGTGACACCATGATCGGCCAGCTTATGCAGCGCTTCCTCATAATGTTCTGAGGATTGCAGCAGCGCCTTTGATGGAATGCACCCGACATTGAGGCAGGTGCCGCCCAGCGTCTCGCGCTTCTCCACACAGGCGACCTTCATCCCAAGCTGCGCGGCGCGAATGGCGCAAACATAGCCGCCGGGGCCGGCACCAATCACGATGACGTCAAAGGCTTCACTCATGGTCAGGCATCCTCAACCCGTTTGTTTTCGCCGCCATGTTTGGACCGGGCGGGCGGGGCGATCAAGCCATGGAATTAGGGCTTGGGTTTTGCGCGCTTTCCCCCCTATCCTGCCCATTGGAAGCCGCGCCGATAGATGCGCGCTCGGGAGGAAAAGCCATGACGAAATCCTTATTGATCTCACGCCGCGCCGTGCTGGCCGCAACCGGGGGCGCACTTGCCGCCCCTGCCCTGGCGCAGGCCCGCTACCCGGATCGGCCCATCCAGCTGGTCGTGCCCTGGCCCGCCGGCGGTTCCGCCGATGCGCAGCTGCGCTCCATTGCGGAGCTTGTCGGCAAGGCGCTCGGCCAGCCCATGGTGGTGCAGAACCGTCCCGGTGCCGGCGGCACGCTCGGCGTGCTGACCGTCGCACAACAGGCGCGGCCTGATGGCTATACGCTGACGCAGATGCATCTTTCCGTGCTGCGCCGGCCCTGGATGATGCGCACGCCTGGTTGGGACCCGATTGGCGATTTCACCCATATCATCGGCATGACCGGCTGGCTGTTTGGCACCGCGGTGCGCGCCGATAGCCCGCTCAAATCCTGGCAGGACCTGATCGCCTTTGCCCGCGCCAATCCCGGACGGCTCACTTATTCCACCAGCGGCATCGGCACCACCAATCACCTTGCCATGGAAAGCATTCAGGAAATCGAAAAGATCAGCCTGACCCATGTGCCCTTCCGCGGCGCCAATGAAGGTGTCACCGCCGTGCTGTCCGGCCAGGTGGATATGATCTGCGATAGCTCCACCTGGGCGCCCAATGTGGAGGCCGGGCAGATGCGGGCACTTGCGGTCTGGAGCGCGGAACGTGCCCCGCGCTTCCCCGCCGTGCCCACCTTGAAGGAGCTTGGCTATGATATGGTCGTTGCCTCTCCTTATGGCGTGAGCGGCCCCAAGGGCATGGACCCCGGTATTGTGCGCATCTTGCATGACGCGATGAAGGACGCGCTTTTCAGCCCCGAAAATACGCGCATCCGCAGCCAATTCGACATGCCGCTGGTGTATCAGGATACTGAAAGCTATCGCCGCTTCATCGTGGAACGTGTCGAATACGAAAAGACCATGGTGCGCCGCCTTGGCCTGACCCTGGATGGCTGAGGGGGCGCGCCATGGCACAATTCTCCCGCCGCGCTGCCCTTGGCATTGGCGCGAGCCTTTTGGCCGCCCCTGCCCTAGGCCAAGGGCGCTTCCCGAATAGGCCCATTCGTTTCCTGATCCCCTGGGCGCCAGGCGGCCTGCTTGATGGCTTCATGCGGCTGCAAAACGAGTTGTTTCTGCAGGAATATGGCCAATCCATCATTATTGAAAATCGCCCCGGCGCGCGCGGCACGCTGGCTGCCCAGCAATTGCTGACGCAAGCCAGGCCAGATGGTTACACGATAGCGCATCACCACCTATCGGTGATCCGACATCCCTTCCTGACCAGGCGCCCAACATGGGACCCGGTTAATGACTTCACCTATATCATGCAGCAGACCGGCTTCATTTTTGGTCACGTGGTGCATCCGGCTTCAGGATGGAACGGCCTGAAGGACATGTTTGCCGAAGCGCGCCAGAAGCCTGGGCAATTGACCTATGGCACTTCGGGCATCGCCACTTCCAATCACCTCGCCATGGAAGAGCTTTGCGAAAAGGAGAACGTCGAAATGATCCATGTGCCCTATCGCGGCACATCGGAGAATATCACGGCGCTACTCGCACGCCAGATTGACTGCATCGCCAATTCCAATTCCTGGGCGCCGAATGTGGAATCGGGGCAGTTACGTCTATTGGCGGTTTGGACTCGCGAAAGGCTCAGCGCCTTTCCAAATGCACCAACCCTGCGCGAGTTGGGCTATGATATGGTGGTCACGTCACCCTACGGGATAACGGGCCCGAAAGGCATGGACCCCGAGATAACCGAATTCCTGCATCAAGCCTTCAAAAAAACGCAGCATCACCCGCTGGTTCAGGAATATATGAAGAAACACGACCTGCCCGACGAATATCTTGGGCCGGCAGACTACACAAAATTCGCCCGTGAACGTGCGGTCTATGAAGAACGCATGGTCAGAAGATTGAAGCTCAGCATTGACTGAAAAAAAACGGGAGGGTTCAATGCCCTCCCGTCCTGTTCAGATGTCCAGCATCAACCGCCGCGGGTCCTCAACACTTTCCTTCACGCGCACAAGGAAGCTCACCGCCTCCTTACCATCCACAATGCGATGGTCGTAAGAAAGCGCGATATACATCATGGGGCGGATTTCGATCTTGCCGGCCACCGCCATGGGTCGATCCTGAATCTTGTGCATGCCAAGAATGCCCGATTGCGGCGGGTTCAGGATCGGCGTGGACATCAGGGAGCCATAAATGCCGCCATTGGTGATGGTGAAGGAACCACCCGCCAATTCCTCAAGCTTCAAGGCACCATCACGCGCGCGCTTGCCGAATTCACCAATGCGCTTTTCAATCTCGGCAAAGCCCATCGTATCGGCATTGCGCAGCACCGGCACCACCAGGCCCGAAGGCCCGCCCACCGCAATGCCCATATGCACGAAATTCTTATAGACAATCTCATCGCCATCAATCTCGGCATTCACCGCCGGGAATTCCTTGAGCGCGGCAATGCACGCCTTCACGAAGAAGGACATGAAGCCAAGCTTCACGCCATGGCGCTTTTCAAAGGCATCCCGATATTCTGAACGGAGCGCCATGGCGGCTGACATATCCACTTCATTGAAGGTGGTCAGCATCGCCGCCGTATTCTGCGCTTCCTTCAAGCGGCGCGCGATGGTGGCACGCAGCCGCGTCATTTTCACGCGCTCCTCACCCGCTTCCGGCGGGCGCGAAGGCCGCGCGGCGGGTGCGGGCGCCGGCGCGGCGACCGGTTGCGCCAAATAGGCCAGCACGTCGCCCTTGGTGATCCGCCCATCCTTGCCCGTGCCCGCACCAATCGCGGCGGCAGAAACACCTGCTTCGGCGATCATCTTAGCCGCCGCTGGCATCGGCGCATGACCGGCAGCGGGTGCAGCGGGAGCAGCGGCTGGCGCCGCAGGTTTGGGCGCCGGCGCGGGCGCAGCAACGGGCTTGGCGGCACCCACGGCGGCGCCGGCCTGAATGCTGCCCAATACGGCACCTGGTGCGACTTCCGCGCCCGTATCGGCGGCAATGGCGGCGATCACGCCGGCTACTGGCGCATTCACCTCCACCGTCACCTTATCGGTCTCAAGCTCCACCAGGGGCTCATCCGCCGTCACGGCCTCACCGGCTTTTTTCAGCCAACGCGCGACGGTGGCGGAAGAAACGCTTTCGCCCAGGCTGGGCACGACAATATCGGTCATTGCTCGATCCGTTCCAAAACCAATACGCGTCAGCCCGCCAGGGCCGCGCGCACCAATGCTTCCTGTTGATGTTGATGCACCTTGGCAAGGCCGGTGGCGGGGCTCGCCGCCTCCTCCCGGCCCACATATTCGGGGCGCTTTGCGGCGATATCCAGCGTCTTCAATACGCTTTCAATGCGGCGATCCACAAAATTCCACGCGCCCATATTCTCAGGCTCTTCCTGGCACCAGACCACTTCCGCATTGCCATATTGCGCCAGCACGCGCGGCAGGCTGATGCGTGGGAAGGGGTAAAGCTGTTCCAGCCGCACAATCGCGACATCCTTGATGCCCTTATCGCGGCGTTCCTGCAGCAGATCATAATAGACCTTGCCGGTACACAGCACGACGCGGCGGATCTTCCTTGCCGGCGCGATCTTATCCACCTCATCAATCACATGCCGGAACCCACTGCCAGGGCCGAATTCCGAGAGATTGCTGATGGCGAGCTTGTGGCGCAGCAGTGATTTCGGCGTCATCACCACCAAGGGCTTGCGGTAATTCGCCTTCATCTGCCGGCGCAGCGCATGGAAGTAATTGGCCGGCGTGGTGAAGTTGCAAACGCGCATATTGCGCTCGGCGCAAAGCTGCAAATAGCGTTCAAGCCGGGCGGAGGAATGTTCCGGCCCCTGCCCTTCATAGCCATGCGGCAGCAGCATCACCAAGCCCGACATGCGCAGCCACTTGGTCTCACCCGAGGCGATGAACTGGTCAATGATGACCTGCGCGCCATTGGCGAAATCGCCAAACTGCCCTTCCCACAGCACCAGCGTCTTGGGATCAGCGAGCGAATAGCCATAGTCAAAACCAAGCACGCCAAATTCCGCGAGCAGCGAATTGAAGGCTTCGAACTTCGCCTGACCGGCGCGAATGTTATTGAGCGGCGTGTATTCCGCCTGTGTCGCCTGATCAATCAAGACCGCATGGCGATGGCTGAAGGTGCCGCGCTGCACATCCTCACCGGACAAGCGCACTCGATGCCCTTCCAGCAACAGGGACCCGAAAGCAAGGGCCTCACCGGTCGCCCAATCAATGCCCTCCCCGGTTTCAATCGCCTGGCGCTTTTGTTCCAATTGCCGAGCGATCTTGGAATTCACGCCAAAATCGGCCGGCACCCGGCTCAACGCCTCACCAACTTCCTTCAGGATTTCCGGCGCGACGGAAGTCGCTTCAAGCTGCTCGGCCTCATCGGTTGAACCCGCCGGGCGCAGGCCGGACCAATGGCCTTCCAGCCAATCCGCCTTGTTCGGGCGATAGGATTGTGAAGCCTCAAAGGCTTCCTCAAGCCGCGCATTGAAGGCATCCAGCATGGCCTTGGAGGATTCTGAGGGTACATACCCCTCCTGCGCCAGCCGATCCGCATAAAGCGTGCGCGTCGTGCGCATTTCGCGGATGCGGTTATACATCAGCGGCTGGGTGAAGGCGGGCTCATCGCTTTCATTATGGCCATGGCGGCGATAGCAGACGATATCCAGCACCACATCCGCACCAAACACCATGCGGAATTCCGACGCGAGACGCGCGCAGAACACCACCGCTTCCGGATCATCGCCATTCACATGCAGGATCGGCGCCTGCACGGCCTTCGCCACATCGGTGCAATAAAGCCCCGAATAGGCATGCGCCGGCACGGTAGTGAAGCCGATCTGGTTATTGGTGACGATATGCAACGTGCCGCCGGTGCGATAGCCAATGAGCTGACTCATGGCGAGCGTTTCATAAACCACGCCCTGCCCCGCAAAGGCAGCATCGCCATGCAGCAGAATGCCCATCACGGAACGCCGGCCCTTGATATCGCCCGCCATATCCTGCCGCGCGCGCACCTTGCCGGCGACCACCGGATCAACCGCTTCCAGATGCGAAGGATTGGGTTGCAGCGACAAATGGACCTTATTCCCGGCAATTTCGATATCGGTGCTGGTACCCAGATGGTACTTCACATCGCCCGAGCTTTCGATGTCATCCGGATTGGCCGAATTGCCTTTGAATTCGGAAAACACCTGGGTGAAGGATTTCTTCACCACATTGACCAGCATATTGAGCCGCCCGCGATGGGCCATGCCGATCACGATTTCCTTGGCCCCGTGCTTGGCCGCGGTTTCAATCGCGGCTTGCACCGCCGGGATGGTGGTTTCACCCCCTTCCAGGCCGAAGCGCTTGGTGCCGACGAATTTGCGCGCGCAAAAGGCTTCAAAGCCTTCCGCTTCCGTCAGTTGTTGCAGGATCTGATTCTTCTGCGTGGTATCAAAGGCCCCGATCCAAGGTGCGCCCTCAATGCGGCGCTGGATCCAGGATTTTTGGTCCGGGTCCTGGATATGCATGAATTCGACGCCGATCGAACCGCAATAGGAAGCGCGGCAAATGGCAAGGATTTCGCGCAGGCTGGCGGTTTCCTTGCCGAGCACGAAATCAAGGAAGATCGGCCGATCCCAATCCTCATCCGTGAAGCCATAGGTCTTGGGGTCAAGCTCGGGATGGGATTTAGGCACTTGCAGGCCAAGCGGATCAAGCCGCGCTTCCAAATGCCCGCGCACGCGATAGCTGCGGATCAGCATCAGCGCCCGGATCGAATCCAGCACCGCGCGGCGCGTGGCTTCGGGGTCCATGGCACCCGGCTTGGCGCCTTTGGCGGGCGCTGGCTTTTCGGGTTCAGGCCCAAAGG
>JADCEV010000015.1 GCA_020249865.1 Roseomonas sp.
ACTGGCGAGGATCCTCAAGCGCAGAAAAATGATCCAGGAGTGACACAGAAGACATGGAAAAACCTCATCAAATCGAGGTAACCCATGAATCACATTACGCCCCAATCAGGAATCCCAACCAATCTCAAGCGATTGCCCTGGAGTAGCGCCCTGACGACGGCTGCGCTTAAGCTTTGTCTTCTAACCCACAAAGGAACCCCACCATGATCATTGATCTTCGCATCTATACCTGCCTGCCCAATAGGGTCGCCGATTTCGTTGCGCTTTATGAAAAGGAAGGTTGGGAGATCCAGAAAAAGCACCTCGGCCGCTGCTATGGCTGGTTCACCACCATCGAAGGTGAGCTCAATACCATTGTGCATATGTGGGCCTATGATGATCAGGCGGATCGTGAACGCCGCCGCGCCGCCATGGCGGCCGATCCGGCCTGGGCCGCCTACCTCAAGAAGGTCGCGGATACCGGCGCGCTGGTGAAGATGCAGAATCGCATCGTGAAGCCGACCGCCTTTTTCGAAGCCTTCCAGGCCGCGCAAAAGGGCTGAAGCCAATGGCCGGGCCGGCAGTACCGATTGAGGTTGATCCCGAAACGGGGATCTGGCGCACCGATGGGCTGCCGATGATCTATCTGCCGCGCCATTTTCTGGTGAATATCCAGAAAAGCGTGGAGGAAGCGATCGGCGCTGATCGCTTCCGCGGCATCATGTATGGCTCGGCTGATCTTTCCGCGCTGCAATGGTGCCGCGCGGAAGCCAAGACGCATGGGTTGAGCCCGGTGGAGACCTTTCGCCACGATCTGAAGCGCCTTTCACAGCACGGCTATGGGTTGTTTGAAATCACGGCGTTGGATGAAGCCGCCGGCACTGCTGCCGTTACAGTGCGCCATTCGGCCTATGCGCTCGCTTACGGGCAGGTGGGGCGCCCGGTCTGCTATATGTTCGAAGGCAGTTTTGGCGGCGCCATGCGTTTCGTCATGGACCACGCCGGGCGGGCGAAGGAGCCTGTCTGCCGGGAAGTCGCCTGCGCGGCGCATGGCGCCAGTGAATGCCGCTTTGAACTCCGCTGCGAACCGGTGTGAGCCGTGATGCGCTATACCAGCCGCGCCTCAAAAGGCGGCTGCAAATCCGGCGCGTCGAATTCCACCACCCACAGATCCGGATCGCGCTGCACCTGCCGCGCGACATAGGCATCAGCGGTTTCCTGATCCACCGCGCCTGGGCCGGTCGCGCGCAGCCAGGCGGGGCGGCCCTCGGCATCACGGATTTGGCTCAGCACCTGCACCCCCGCCCGCCCGCGCAGCACGCATAGGATGCCGCCGCTATCGGGGTCCCCCTTGCGCAGCACGGCAGCGGCCCGCCCGGCCATATCGGAAAGCCGGATCGCCATGGAAACCCAAATGCCGGCCTTTACTTTCGCGTCCATGGCGGTGCTTCTGCCACTTCTTGCCCCTTGCCGGAAGCCGCGCGGCGCGCCATTCAGGCGCCGGTAAAGAGGTACTGATCATGGCCGACCGGAAATTGACCGAAGCGCAACGCGCCTATGAAGCCAAACGCGCCGCCAAGGCAGGCATGAGCCTGGAAAAATGGCTGGCCGAGAAGGAAAAGCGCGCCGCCGCCGAAGCCAAGGCTGCCGCTGAGGCCACCAAGCCGCCCGCTGAGGCGAAGAAGCCTGGCTTCCTCGGCCGCTTGCTCGAAAAGGCGCAAAAGCCGCTCTGACAAGGGCGCTCGGGGTTGGACAGTGCTTCGCCCGGGCCTAAGCTTTCCGCCGGAACGGTATTGAAGCTACGCATGAGCAAAATCATCTGGCGCGCCGAGGATGGCAGCGCGGAATTGCACCCGGCCCTTGTCCCCTTGGCGGCTTCGGCGCGCGTGGCGGAAACCCCCTGTGGCTCCGGCAGCATGGTTTGGCGCATCTGGGGGGAAGGCACGCCGCTGGTGCTGCTGCATGGCGGTTCCGGTTCCTGGCGGCATTGGGCGCGCAATATCGGCCCCCTTGGCGCGGGGCGCATGGTGATTGCGCCTGACCTGCCCGGGCTTGGCGATAGCGCCATGCCGGAAGGTGTCTCCACACCCGAAGGGGTCGCGGCCATTCTGGCGCGCGGCTTGGATCACATCCTGCCCGCCGGCAGCCGCTATGATCTGGCGGGGTTTTCCTTTGGCGCGCTCTGTTCCGGGCATCTGGCCGCTTTGGATCAGGACCGGGTTCGAAGCCTGACCATCATCGGCGCCGGCGCGCTTGGCTTTCAGCGCAGCCCGACGCAATTGGTGAAGGTGCGCGCGCTGGCCGGCGATGAACGAGTCGCTTCGCATCGGCACAATCTGGCAGAGTTGATGTTCGCCGATGCCAGCAAGATTGATGATGTGGCGCTCGCCATTCAGGAAGCCTCCACCCGCGGTGCGCGCTTCAAAAGCCGCGGCTTTGCCAGCACGGATTCGCTGAAGCAGGCGCTGCTACGTGGGCAAGGGCAACTCAATGCCATTTACGGCGAATGGGATGCAATTGTGCGGCCCCATGTGCAGTTGCGGCTTGATCTGGTGCATGGGCTGCGCCCCGGTGCGCGCGCGCATGCCATTCCCGGCGCCGGCCATTGGGTGGCCTATGAAGCGGCCGAGGCATTCAACGCCACGCTACTACGTTTTTTGACAGAACAGCCATGAATCAGACCTCCGCGGCACCCCGGAATGCGGTGCTGCGCGGCATGGCCTTCATTGCAATCGCGGGCCTGCTGTTCACGCTGCTGAACACCATCATGCGGCAAATGACCTATGAGCTTGATCCCTTGCAGGTGCAGTTTCTGCGCTACCTGATGGGCATTGTGGTGATGCTGCCCTTCATGCTGCGCGGCGGTGTCATGGCCTGGATGCCGCATAATCTGCGCGGACAAATCTGGCGCGGCCTGGTGCATACGCTTGGCCTTATGCTGTGGTTCCTCGCTTTGCCGCATGTTGCCATGGCGGATATGACCGCCATGGGCTTCACCGGACCCATCTTCATCATGGCCGGCGCGGTATTGTTTCTGGGCGAGCCGATGATTCGCGCGCGATGGATTGCCGCCGGCATCGGCTTCATTGGCGTGCTGATTGTGGTCGCCCCCGGCCTCAGCGGTGATGGCGGCTATTGGAATCTGGTGATGCTTTCCAGCACGCCGTTATTCGCCGCATCCTTCCTGATCACCAAGGCGCTCACGCGCCATGACAAGCCAGAGGTAATTGTCGCCTGGCAATCCATCATGGTCACGCTATTCACCCTGCCCTTCGCAGTGGCGGTCTGGACCTGGCCAACGGCCGAGCAATGGGGCTGGTTTGTGCTGACGGGCATTCTGGGCAGTGTCGGTCATTGGTTCCTGACCGAAGCCTTCCGCCTGGCCGATATGTCGGCGACCCAGCCAGTGAAGTTTCTTGATCTGGTCTGGGCCAGCCTGATGGGCTGGCTGGTCTTCAGCGAGGAACCGGCGCTGACAACCTATGCCGGCGCCTTGGTGATTTTCGCAGCCACCACCTGGATTGCGCGGCGCGAAGCGCGGCGAAAACCCTGATCAGCCCAGCAACAAATCCCGCGCCGCATTGATGCGCGCCGCCAGCCAAGCACTACCACCCTGATCAGGGTGCGCCGTTTTCATCAGACGACGATGCGCGGCGCGGATTGCGTCCTCATCAGCACCTTCAGCAAGGCCCAGGATATCAAGCGCTTCTTCCCGCGTCATTGCAGCGCTGCGCGGTTCGGCGGCGGGCTCCGCACGCCAATCAGGATGCGCGCGATCAAGCCAGGCTTCCAGCAGCGCGACCGAATCAATATCCGCGGCTTGGCATTCATCCAGCAGCGACAGAAGCTCCGGCAGGCTGAGCGTGGCAAGATCGCGCCCGGCGAATTGCCCGGCCTTCACGCTGCCCGTCATGCGCCCGCTATCATGGTCAAGCGTCATGGTCAGGAAGGTGGTCTCCACGCTATTCGCCGCGCCGGTTTGCGGTGCCGGGCCGCCGAAGCGCTTATTGGTGCGCCAACGCTGCGCCCATTGCAGCAACAAGGGCAGAAAGAACGCGAGTGCGAAAATCGCCTGCTGCCCGCGCGCCGTGAAAAGCCCCAGCAGCAGGATCACCGCGCCAATCGCACCCAGCACCACGGCGCCGAATTGCTTCACACGCGCGACCGGCGCATTGGCAAAAGCCCATAGCAACAGGAAAAGCAAAAACAGCGCGCCCGCGCCAAGGGCAAGCCAGGTCATGCGCCAGCCTTGGGTTTGGGCAATAGCCCCGCCACCTGCCGCGCCGCCGCACCCGGCAGCCGCGCCAAGGCGCCCTGCCCACCCGCCGCATAAACCGCAATGGCGCGCAGCAAATCACGCAATTGCCCAATCGCCGCCGAATCAAAGGGCAGGTAGGCACCCCCCGTCAGCCGCGCGATTTGCTGAAACACTGCCCCAGCCACGGGATCAGCGCCTTCGTGGAACATGAAGGCTTGCGTACCGCGCAGGCCGAGCTCACCAGCCGTGTGGCATAGCGCATCGGCGTCTTCTTCCATGGCATCGCCGATGAAAATCAGCGCCCTGATCCTCTCCCGCTTCGTCTCCCCCAGCGCATGATCCAGCACCGCCTGAATCTGCGTCTTGCCACCCAGACAGGCAACGCCCGAAAGCCGCCGCGCTAAATCCGCCGCATCCTTCAGGAAAGGTGTCGCGCGGAACTCACCAAAGCCGCGATAATAGGCCAGCGAAAGCGCAAGCCCGCCAATCCCCTGCGCCGCTTGCAGCATCTCCGCCGTCAGCCCGGCCGCCTGATCCCAGGTGCGTTCGCGCGATGCGGTGGCATCAATGGCAAAGATCAGCCGCGCCACCGTCGCGGGCGCGGTGCGCAGCGCCGGCACACGCGCCGCCTGTTCCAGAAAGGCGGCCACGGCGGCGGAAGGGGCGCGCGGGGCTGGGGGTTTGCTCATGAGGCGGATGTGGGGGTGGGGCGAGCCGGTAAAAAGGCCATAGCGGGCCTTATCCCTGGCGCGCAGATCAGGCGAGTGGGCTCCGCACCCAGGCGGTGTCGGTCGCGACGGTCACCCGGCGCAACCGCGCCACTACCGCGTCCAGCTCCTCTGGCCGGGCGGAGCTGCTGACCAGGGTTGCCAATATCGCCACCTGCCCGTCCTGCCGCGCATGCTGTTCCCACCCCGCCACCGGGAAGCCGCCCGCCGAGAGCGCCTGGCTCAGCGCCTCCCGCGCTTCCGCCACCGCTGATTCGGGCACGGTAACGGCCACCTGGTAGCGCGCCTCAGCCGCCTGGTCGCGGACCGGTAGGCGGTCAATCAATATGCCAAGCGGCCGCAACGCGGTATTGCAGACCAGCACAAACACCGCGATCGCAATCGCCTGCACCGGCAGGTTAGCCCCCGCCGCCGCGCCGACAGCCGCCGAGCACCAGACAGTCGCCGCCGTATTCAGCCCGCGGATCGTCCCGCCTTCCCTGAGGATCAGCCCAGCGCCGAGGAAGCCAACCCCCGTGACGACATTCGCCAGCACCCGCATCGCGCCATCGCCGCCGGCCATCTGAATGCCCAAATCCACGAAAGCCGCCGCACCAAGCGCGACCAGCACATTGGTGCGGAGCGAGGCTATACGCTCCCGATACTGACGCTCCGCGCCGATCACCGCGCCAAGCAACAGCGCAAGCGCCAGGCTGCCGGCAGTGTCGGCGATGCCGGCGAGACTATCGGGGATCATGCGGCTGCCAGCGGCGGGTTGTGGGTCGCCGCCATCTCATTATCCCGGAAGCACAGCCTGTTTTTCATGCGTGGTTTCTAACCGGCCTCGACTACTGTCACCATGCCGCTCTTGCGCGGATTTTCGCAATCTTCGCGCCGACCACTGCCGGGGCTCCGGGGGCAGCGCCCCCGGTCTCCCCTGCTTCACCCCTTCCCATTCGCCTCAGCTACTGCCAGCGCGGTCAGGTTCAGAATGCCCCGCGCGGTCACGCTTGGCACCAGCACATGCACGGGTTTTTTCATGCCGAGCAGGAGTGGCCCCAATTGCAGCCCATCGGTGGCGGCCTTGGCCAGGTTGAAGGCGATATTGGCGGCGTCAATGCCGGGCATGACCAGCAGATTGGCCGCGCCGGTCAGTTTGCCATCGGGCACGGCGCGGTCGCGGATGGCCGGCACCAAGGCGGCATCGGCGTGCATTTCGCCATCCACTTCCAAAGCGGGGTCGCGCGCCTGGATCAGCTTGAGCGCTTCGCGCATCCGCCGGGCTGAGGGTGCGTGGGAAGCGCCGAAGGAAGAATGCGAAAGCAACGCCACTTTCGGCTGCAAGCCAAAGCCGCGCACCTGTTCGGCGGCCAGCAGCGTCATTTCCGCGATCTGCGCGGCAGAGGGTTCCACGCAAAGATGCGTATCCACCACGAATAGATGCTCGCCATTGCGGGTGATCAGGCCGGAGAGTGCATAAACCCGCCCGACATCATCGCGCTTGCCGATAATGTCCAGCACGTGGTGCCATTGATCCATCCAATCCTGCGTGCCGCCGCACAACGCGGCATCCACAAGGCCCGCTTCGAGCAATAGCGAAGCCGCAACAGCATTGCGCGTTGCCACGCGCCGCGCCGCGGCATCGGGTGGCACACCGCGGCGGGATACCTTGCTCCGGTACAGTTCCACCAGTGGGCCGAAGGTTTCTGTGTCGCGCGCGGGGTCCAAAACCTTCACGCTTTCACCAACGGACATGCGCAAGCCCAAAGCCTCGCAGCGCGCGGCAATCACATCGGCGCGGCCAATCAGGAAGGGCTCGGCAATGCCTTCATCCAAAACGGATTGCACGGCGCGGAGCGTGCGTTCATCCTCACCTTCCGCATAGGCGATGCGGCGCGGGCGCTTGCGCGCGGCTTCAAACACCGGGCGCATGAGGTTGCCGGAGCGAAACACATTGCGCTCAAGCTTGCGGCGATAGGCGGCGAAATCCTCAATCGGGCGTGTCGCAACACCGCTTGCCATGGCGGCGCGCGCCACGGCGGGTGCGACTTCCAGAATCAGGCGCGGGTCAAAGGGTTTCGGGATGATGTAATCGGCCCCGAAAATCGGCGCCTGCCCGCCATAGGCGGCGGCGACAACTTCGGATGCTTCAACGCGGGCGAGTGCGGCAATGGCATCCGCTGCTGCCACCTTCATTTCCTCATTGATGGTGGTGGCACCCACATCCAGCGCACCACGGAAGATGAAGGGAAAGCACAGGACATTATTGACCTGGTTCGGATAATCCGTGCGTCCGGTGGCCACAATCGCATCCGGGCGCGCGGCGCGCACCGCTTCGGGCAGGATTTCAGGCTCAGGATTCGCAAGCGCCAGCACAAGGGGGTTCGGCGCCAGCAGCTTCAGCCATTCCGGCTTCAGGACGCGCGGCGCGGAAAGGCCAAGGAAGATATCGGCGCCGGGCAGTGCGTCTTGCAGGGTGCGGGCGTTCGTCTCAATCGCCCATTTGGCCTTGTAGGGGTCAAGGTCCTCGCGCCCCTGATGCACTACGCCGCCGATATCGCAGATGGCGACGTTTTCGCGCTTGAGGCCCATGGCGACCAGCAGATCAAGGCAGGCCAAGGCCGCCGCGCCGCCGCCGGTATTGACCAGGCGCACATCTTCCAGCCGCTTGCCTTGCAGCAACAGCCCATTGCGCACGGCGGCGGCAACGATGATTGCCGTGCCGTGTTGATCATCATGAAAGACCGGGATGCGCATGCGTTCGCGCAAGCGGCGTTCCACTTCAAAGCATTCGGGCGCCTTGATGTCTTCCAGGTTGATGGCGCCGAAGGAGGGTTCCAGCGCGGCAATCACCTCGATCAACTTGTCGGGGTCGCGTTCGTCAATTTCGATATCAATCGAATCAATGCCGGCGAATTTCTGGAACAGAACCGCCTTGCCTTCCATGACCGGCTTGGACGCCAGCGCGCCGATGGCACCAAGGCCCAGCACCGCCGTGCCATTGGAAATCACCGCCACCAGATTGCCGCGCGCGGTGTAGTCAAAGGCAGCGCTTGGGTCGGCGGCTATGGCCTCACACGCGGCAGCCACGCCGGGGGAATAGGCCAGGCCAAGGTCGCGTTGGGTTTCCATCCGCTTGGTCGGCGTGATGGAAAGCTTCCCGGGGCGGGGCAGCCGGTGGTAATCCAGCGCGGCTTTGCGGAAATCATCATCCATGATGGATACCTTACCCGGCAACACCCGAAAGGGTGAAATATGGTGCGGCCAAGAAGATTCGAACTTCCACGGGGTTGCCCCCACCAGCACCTCAAGCTGGCGCGTCTACCATTCCGCCATGGCCGCAAACCAGGTAGAAGGCGGGCGCTATAGCCGATGAATGCGCTGCCATCAACGCCCGCCCTTGAATGGGAAACCCTGCCGGGCCTCACCCCCTATGCCGAGACACTCTCGCGCATGGAAAGCCGCGCCGCGGCCATTCGCGCCGGCACGGCAGCGGAAGCGGTGTGGCTGGTGGAACACCCGCCGAGCTACACTGCCGGCACCTCGGCCCGCGCCGAGGATTTGCGCGATGCCCGCTTCCCGGTGTTTGAGGCCGGGCGCGGCGGGCAATGGACCTATCACGGGCCGGGGCAGCGCACTGGGTATGTGATGCTCGATCTGCATCGCCCCCATGGCGGCATCCCGGCGCGCGATGTGCGTGCCTTTGTCGCCGGGTTGGAAGATTGGATGATCCGCACGCTGGCGCATTTCGGCGTGCAGGGTGAAAGGCGCGAAGGCCGGGTTGGGATTTGGGTGGCGGATCGCGCGACTGGGCAGGAAGCCAAGATCGGCGCCATTGGCGTGCGCGTGACGCGCTGGGTGTCCTGGCATGGCGTGGCCCTGAATGTGGCGCCTGATCTGGCGCATTTCGGCGGCATCGTGCCCTGCGGGATAGCGGAACATGGCGTGACCAGCCTGCATGCCTTGGGCATTCCGGCCAGCATGGCGGAAGTGGATCAGGCGCTGCGCAGCGCTTGGGGACAGGTTTTTGGCTGAACCCCAGGCTGCGAATCGCGGGGTTTTCCTTTAAGGCATCCTTTCCCGGCCACTGGAGCGCCCCGCCATGCCCATCCCCATCGCTTCTGACCATGCGGGCCTGCCGCTGAAACAGGCGTTGAAGGCCGCTTTGGAAGCCGAGGGGCTGGTTTTCGATGATTTGGGCACCCATGGCCCGGAATCGGTGGATTACCCGGATTTCGCCCATGCGGTCTGCGAACGCGTGGCCGGGACTGACGGCTTCGGCATTCTGGTCTGCGGCACCGGGATTGGCATGGCAATCGCCGCCAATCGCCACCCCGGCATTCGCGCTGCCGTCTTGCATAACGCGACCGAAGCGCGGCTGACCCGCGCCCATAACAACGCCAATATCGCCTGCCTCGGCGCCCGCATGGTGGGGATTGAGGTCGCGCTGGATGCCATCCGCGCCTTTCTGGCCTCACCTTTCGAAGGTGGGCGGCATGTCGGGCGGGTACAAAAGCTTGATCCAGCGCTTGCCAAGCAGGGTGCCACGGGCGCAAAACCAAGGTCATGAGAACCCCCCTCCCTGCCCTGGTCCGTGCGCCGGAAGGCCTCGGCGCCGCCCCGCCCCCCGCCGGCTTCTTCACCGCGAGCCTCGCTGCATCTGATCCAGAAATCGCCGCCGCCGTGGCGCAGGAATTGGTGCGCGAACAGGATGGGATTGAACTGATCGCGTCAGAAAACATCGTCTCCCGCGCTGTGATGGAAGCGCAGGGGTCGGTGATGACGAACAAGTATGCTGAGGGTTATCCGGGCCGGCGCTATTACGGCGGGTGTGAGGCGGTGGATGTCGCCGAGCGCCTTGCGATTGAACGCGCCTGCAAGCTGTTCGATTGCGGATTTGCCAATGTGCAGCCGCATTCGGGCGCGCAGGCCAATCAGGCGGTGTTCCTGGCGCTGTTGCAGCCGGGCGATTGCTTCATGGGGCTTGATCTGGCCGCTGGTGGGCATTTGACGCATGGGTCACTCGCGAACCTGTCCGGCAAATGGTTCAAGCCAGTGCCCTATACGGTGCGGCGCGAAGACCAGCAGATTGATATGGCGGAAGTGGCGCGCATTGCGCGGGAAGCGAAGCCCAAGCTGATCATTGCCGGCGGCAGCGCCTATGCTCGCGTGTGGGATTTCGCCGCCTTCCGCGCCATTGCCGATGAGGTCGGTGCCTATTTCATGGTGGATATGGCGCATTTCGCGGGGCTGGTGGCGGGTGGCGCGCATCCTTCGCCTTTCCCCCATGCGCATGTCGCGACCACGACCACGCATAAGACTTTGCGTGGCCCGCGCGGTGGCATGATTTTGACGAATGATGAGGCGCTGGCGAAGAAATTCAACAGCGCTGTTTTCCCCGGCCTGCAAGGCGGGCCGCTGATGCATGTGATCGCGGCCAAGGCCGTTGCCTTCGGGGAAGCGCTGCGCCCGGAATTCCGCAGCTATTCGCGCCAGATTGTCGCCAATGCCAAGGCGCTGGCGGGTGAATTGCAGGCGCAGGGTTTGGATCTGGTGACGGGTGGCACGGATAATCACTTGTTGCTGGTTGATTTGCGGCCCAAGAAGCTGACCGGGAAGGTGGCGGAAGCGGCGCTTAATCGCGCGCATCTGACCTGCAACAAGAACGCCATTCCCTTTGATCCCGAAAAGCCGATGGTGACATCGGGGGTGCGCCTCGGCACGCCTGCCGGCACCACGCGCGGCTTTGGGGAAGCGGAATTCCGCCAGATCGGCAAGCTGATCGGCGAAGTGTTGGATGGCGCGGCGCGGGCCAATGATGAAGCCGGCAATGGCGCGGTGGAAGCTTCGGTGAAGGCGCGGGTGATGGAACTCTGCCATCGCTTCCCGATCTATCCGGCATGAAGTGCCCCTTCTGCGGATTTGAGGATACGCAGGTCAAGGATAGCCGCCCGGCGGAAGACAGCGCGGCCATTCGCCGCCGCCGTGCCTGCCCGGAATGCGGCGCGCGTTTCACGACCTTTGAACGGGTGCAGCTGCGCGAGATTACCATCATCAAGACCGATGGGCGGCGCGTGCCGTTTGAACGGGAAAAGCTGGCACGTTCGATCCGCGTGGCCTTGCGCAAGCGCCCGGTCGATGAAGACCGGATCGAAAAACTGGTGAATTCCATCCAGCGCCGGCTGGAAACGGAAGGCGAAAGCGATATCCCCTCCCACAAGATCGGGGAGATTGTGATGGAAACGCTGAAGGAATTGGACCAGGTGGCCTATGTGCGCTTCGCCAGCGTCTATCGCAATTTCGGCGAGGCGAAGGATTTTCAGGCGTTTCTCGGTGAATTGGGGCGGAAGGAATAGCGCTTATCCGGCGCTTACCCAGATGATGCCGCGATGAATGATGATCTGCTTCACATGCGTGCGGCACTTGCCCTGGCGCGGCGCGGCTTGGGCAATGCCTGGCCGAACCCGGCCGTGGGCTGCGTGCTGGTGAAGGATGGTCGCGTGATTGGCCGTGGCTGGACCCAGCCGGGTGGCCGCCCGCATGCGGAAACTGAAGCGCTACGCCGCGCGGGTGAGGCGGCGCGCGGCGCCACCGCTTACGTCACGCTGGAACCCTGTTCGCATCATGGCCGCACGCCACCCTGTTGTGAGGCTTTGGCTGGGGCTGGCATTGTCCGCGTGGTGATGGCGATGCGCGATCCCGACCCGCGTGTGAATGGCCGCGGTCTGGCCATGCTGCGTGGTGCCGGGATTGTTGTGGAAGAGGGGCTTTTGGAAGCCGAAGCCCGCGCGCTCAATGCCGGGTTTTTCCGCCGCATCCAGGCCGGCATGCCGGTGGTGACGCTGAAGCTGGCCTCCACCCTTGATGGCCGTATCGCGACCGCTTCCGGTGAAAGCCGCTGGATCACCGGCGAAGCAGCACGGCGCGAAGTTCATGCGCTGCGTGCGCGGCATGATGCGATCCTTGTTGGTTCCGGCACGGTGCTGGCGGATGACCCGGACCTGACCTGCCGCATTCCAGGCATGGAACGCGTGCCCATGCTGCGCGTGGTGGCGGATGCCAGGCTGCGCACGCCGGAAGCCTCTCGGCTGGTGCAGGGCGCGGAGCTGGCGCCGGTGCTGATCATCACTGCACCCGGCCACGCGCCGGCGGCGCAGGCGCCCTTCATCGCCGCCGGGGCGGATATTGTGACGGTGCCGGCCCATGCGGCTGGCGGGCTTGATCTGCCATCCCTGCTGCGCGCCCTTGGCCGGCGCGGCGTGACGCGCGTGCTGGCCGAAGGCGGCGCTGGGCTGGCGGCAGCGCTGCTCCGCCAGGGGCTGGTGGATCGGCTGGTCTGGTTCCATGCGCCCGCCGTGATGGGCGGTGATGGGCATCCGGCGCTTCAGGGCTTGCGTCTTGCCGCGCTCAGCGCCATGCCTCGTTTTCATCGCACGGCGCAAAGGGCGCTGGGCGATGATATGCTCTCTGAATTCGAACGGATCGAGGATTAGCGCCATGTTCACCGGCATCATCACCGCCCTTGGCACGGTCAGAGAGGTGCAGCCGATTGGCGGCGGGCATGATTTGCGGCTCGTGATGGGCGTGACGCCGGATTTCCTGCTGCAACCAACACCGGCCGTGCTTGGCGCTTCCATTTGCTGTTCGGGCGTGTGCCTGACGGTGGTGCAGTTGTCAGCGGATTCCTTCAGCGTGGATGCCTCGGCCGAGACGGTCGCGAAAACCACCTTGGGCGGCTGGAAGGCCGGGCAAAAGGTCAATCTGGAACGCGCACTGCGCCTTGGCGATGAGCTGGGCGGGCATTTGGTATCTGGCCATGTGGATGGCGTGGCGGAGGTGATATCGGCAACCCCCGAAAATGCCTCGGTCCGCTGGCGCTTCCGTGCGCC
>JADCEV010000150.1 GCA_020249865.1 Roseomonas sp.
GCACAGCCGATATTGAGCACGGCGTCGAAACCACGCGCAATGAACCGCTCAAAATGTGGGTGCAGCGCCTGTTCGTAACAGCCGAGCAGCTTGGGCGCGTTGCAGCCTTCAGCGCTATGCTGGCCAAGCCGCATGCCGGCGAAGGGTCCCGCCTGCACCACCGGGCCATTACGCGCGATGATGCTGTTGGAAATCATCTGATGCCGCCATTTGCCCATCAGGCGCAAAACACCTTCAAGCTCTTGCACGGAAAGCGGTTCCGGCTTGGCGAGCGCGCGGCGCAGCAGGCTATCCATGGTCTGGTTCAGGCTGGTCATGCGCCGTGCCCGATCACTTCACCCGCGGCAGCTTCTGTTCCACCAGCGCGGCCATCACGCCGCCGCCATAGGGAATGGCTTCGTCATTGAAATCATAATGCGGGTTGTGCACATCGCAGCCGCCCGCATCGCCGGTGCCATTGCCGACATGAATGTAAGCGCCCGGGCGTTGCAGCAGCATATAGGCGAAATCCTCACTCCCCATCACGGGCGTGCGGTTGCGCTCCACCGCCGCTTCACCCACCAATGATGCGGCGGCATCGGCCAGCGCAGTCGCTTCTTCTGGCGCATTGATGGTGGGGGCGGCGATTTCCTGGAAGGTAATCTCGGCAGTCGCGCCAAAGGCTGCTGCCGTGCCCTGCACCACGGCGCGCATGCGCTCCTCCACCAGACGCATCATTTCCACCTTGAAGGCACGCACCGTGCCCTTCAGCGTCACTTGGTCAGGAATCACATTATAGGCCTGCCCGGCATTGAAGCCGGTCACGCTCAGCACCGCGCTATCCAAGGCCGGCACATTGCGCGCGACCACGGTCTGCAAGGCGGTCACGATCTGCGCGCCCACCACCACGGGATCAATCGTCTGTTCCGGGCGCGCGCCATGGCCGCCCTTGCCTTGGATCAGGATGTCGAAAAATATCGCGCCGGCCATGATCGGGCCCGGGCGGATGGCGAATTGCCCTACCGGCAGGCCAGGGCGGTTATGCAGCCCATAGACGGTATCGCAGGGGAAGCGCTCAAACAGGCCATCTGCCAGCATTGCCTGAGCGCCACCGCGCCCTTCTTCCGCCGGCTGGAAAATGAAATGCACCGTACCATCGAATTTGCGCGTCTCAGCCAGATAGCGCGCGGTGGCCAGCAGCATGGTGGTATGCCCATCATGCCCGCAGCCATGCATCTTGCCTTCAATGCCCGATTTATGCGCGAAGCCATTGGCTTCCGGCATGGGCAGCGCATCCATATCCGCACGCAGCCCAAGCCGGCCCTGGCCATTCCCGTTGCGCAGCACACCCACCACGCCGGTCTTGCCAATACCGCGATGCACCTCAATCCCCCAGGAGGCAAGGCGTTCGGCCACCAGCGCGCTGGTCCGTACTTCCTCAAATCCCAATTCGGGATGGGCATGGAAATCCCGCCGCCAGGCGGTGAGTTCCTCATGCCATTCGCGGATTTTCTCAACAGGTGTCACGCGATCATCCCCCGGTTCAAGCTTCAGATGAAAAACCTATAGGGCAGCGCCGCGCCCTGGGCTACGCTTGCCGGCAAGAGCCAGAAAGCCGGCCAAAGCCCCAGGAGGAGACCCGATGCGCCCAACCCGCCGCCATATGCTCGCTGCCCTGCCTGCCGCCGCCCTGATTGGTCGCGCGCAGGCCCAAGGCGCCTTCCCCGATCGCGCCGTGCGCTACATCGTGCCCTTCCCGCCGGGTGGGCTGACGGACATTATGGCGCGCCTGGTGGGCCAGAAGCTTTCGGAGATTTGGGGCCGGCCCGTCATCATCGAAAACCGTGCCGGCGGCAATGCGTTGATCGGCGCCGATGCGGCAGCGAAAAGCCCAGCCGATGGTTATACGCTGCTCGCCATTACCATGACGCATACGGTGAATGCATCATTGTTCCCCAATGCACCCTTCAATTTCCGCCAGGATTTTACGGCGATTTCCGTGCTCGGGTCGCTGCCGCTTGTCGTGGTGGTGAATGCAGAACGCAACCCAGCGCGCAGCCTGGCTGATCTGCTGACGCAGGCGCGGGAGCGTAATTTGAATGCCGGATCATCGGGCAATGGATCGCCGCCGCATCTGGGGCTGGAATTGGTGCGGCGGGTTTCCGGCGCGGGGGACCGGATTACCCACGTGCCCTATCGCGGTGGCGCGCCTTCGGTCACGGACCTCGCGGCGGGGAATCTCGATTTCATGGTCTCAAACCTGCCGGAATGCATTGCGCAGATTCAGGGCGGGCGGCTGCGCCCGCTTGCCATCACCTCGGCCGAACGGCATCCCCTGGTGCCGGATGTGCCCACCGTGCGCGAAGCGGGCTCACCCGAACTTGAAATGACGAATTGGACCGCGATGATGACCAATGCGGCGGTGCCCGCCCCCATCCTTGCCAAGCTGGAAGCCGATACCCTGGCCGCCATCCGCGACCCTGAAGTGTCTCGGCGCGCGCGCGAAGGCGGCTTTACGGTGGAAGCCTGGGACAGGGCGCGCAGCGCAGCCTATATCAGCGCCGAGACTGACCGCTGGGCCAGGCTGGTGCAGGAAGCGAAATTGAAGGCGGATTGATGCGACTTTCCCTGATTGAGGCTGAACAACTTGTCACGGCGGCGCTAAGTGCCTCGGGCGCCGGACCCGAGATGGCCAAGCGCACCGCCACTGCCCTGGTGGCCGCAGAGGCTGCCGGGCAGGCGGGACATGGGCTGTCGCGCGTGGCGCAATATGCGGCGTTTCTGCGCAATGGTCGCGCGGATGGAAAAGCCGTGCCACGCATCATCAATGAACGCGGCGGTGCTGCGCTGATTGATGCCAGGCATGGGCTGGCTTACCCGGCGCTGGCGCTTGCGGAACAGGAAGCCGCTTGGCGCGCGCGGGGGCACGGCATTGCGTTTGTCGGCATCACCAATAGCCACCATTCCGGCGCTATGGGCCTGCCGGTGCGGCGGCTGGCGGAACAAGGACTGGTGGCGCTGGCCTTCACCAATTCACCCGCCGCCATGCCCGTGCCGGGCGGGCGCCGGCCTTTGATGGGCACCAACCCGGTGGCGGCCGCTTTCCCGCGCCGCGCCGCGCCGCCGCTCGTGATTGATATGGCGCTATCGGAAGTGGCGCGAGGCAAGATCATGGTCGCCGCCAAGGAAGGTCGCGCCATCCCGGAAGGCTGGGCTTTGGATGCCGAAGGCCGCCCCACCACCGATGCCAAGGCCGCGCTTTCGGGCGCCATGCTTGCGATGGGCGGCACCAAGGGCGCCTTGCTCGCGCTGATTGTCGAATTGCTCTGCTGCGCACTGACCGGCGCGGCTTTCGGCTTTGAAGCCGACAGCTTCTTCCAGGATGAAGGCAATCGCCCGCGCTTGGGCCAGGCGCTGCTGGCGATAGACCCCGGCGCGCTTTCCGGTGCTGATGGCTTTGCCGCGCGTATTGAAACGCTCATCACCGCCATGCAGGCCGATGAGGGTGTGCGCCTGCCCGGCGCCAAACGCGATGCGCAAAGTGCTCGTGCCGGCGCTGAGGGGATCGAAATCCCCGATGCCGTCTTGGAAAAGATCAAGGCACTCTCCAACCCGTGAGCAAAGCCCAGGAACCGGACCTGCATTGCGGCCCCGCTGCCGTGGCCGCGCTTTTCGCGCATCGGCCCGCCGATGTGCTGCGGTTTTTCTACACAACCATGCGCCGGCAGGAAGCGGGCCCATTATGCGCGGCGCTCGCGAAGCGGCGCTTGCCTTATCGTGAAGTCCCGCCCGAGGAATTGCAGCGCATCGCCGGCACCGTGCATCATGGTGGCATGGTGGCCGTGGCGCGCCCGCGCGGTGTGACCTTGTTGGACATAAGCGCGCTACCGCCGCTGCTATGGGCCGCACCCGTGCTGCCCATACTGGATGGCATCGGCAACCCGCATAATCTTGGCGCCATTGCACGATCCGCGGCGTTTTTCGGCTGCAAGGCGTTGGTGATCTCGGGCGATCAGCGCCAGGCGCGGCTATCGGACGCCGCGCTCCGCACCGCTGAGGGCGGGCTGGAGGCGCTGGCCGTGTTTCAGGCGCCCGATCTGCCATCGCTGTTACATGCGCTTGCACCACGCATGTTGAGCCTGGCCGCTGTGGCGCGCGATGGCGTGGCGCCGGAAGCCCTGCCGCGTGGCCGCCCCTTCGCCCTGGTGCTCGGCAATGAGGAAAAAGGGCTATCGCGCGACAGCATCGCCGCCTGTGCGGCGCACGTGACGCTGCCGGGTTCCGGCGCGGTGGAAAGCCTGAATGTCTCGGTCGCGGCAGCGGTGCTGATCCATGCGCTTTGGCGATAATCGTCACGCGCTTGAAACACTTGCCGAAATCTCGCAAAGCTGCGTTTGGTAGCAGGTGACATGACCAAACCCGGCCTGACATCGCGCGCCGCACCCGAAGGCAAGGTGCTGGCGTTTTCCGGCACGCTGAATGCCGAAGCCGCGGCGGCGCTGTGGCACGCAATGACGCGCGCCCTGGCTGACAAGCCAAACGCGATTGATCTCTCGGCGGTCGAGAGCATGGATAGCGCCGGCGCCATTCTGGTGCTGCGCGCGGGTGATGCGGTGGCGGTGCAAGGTGGCTCGGCGGATGTGCTGGCCGTTTTGGAACGCAATCGTGCGGCCTTGAAGGCGGCCCCCGTGCCCAGCGAAGCGCCGCACGATTTCGCGCCCATCACGGCCTTGGGCAGTACGGTCTATGGCGGCATTCAGGCCGCGCTTTCCGGCATCGCCTTTGCCGGTGAAGCCTTGGTCGCGGCCTTACGCGTGATGTTACGCCCGAAGCTCTTTCGCGGCGCGGAATTCCTGCGCCATTTGGATGAGATCGGGCTGCGCGCCTTTCCGCTGACGCTGCTTCTAGGCTTTCTGATTGGCCTGATTCTGGCCTATCAATCCTCCATCCCGCTCAAGCGTTTTGGGGCAGAGATTTTTGTGCCGAATCTGGTTGGCATTTCACTTTTGCGCGAATTGGGCGCGCTTTTGGCCGGAGTGGTGCTGGCCGGGCGCACGGGTTCCGCCTTCGCTGCTGAACTCGGCACCATGACGGTGAATGAGGAAGTGAACGCGCTCCGCATCATGGGTATCGATCCCATGGTGATGCTGGTTCTGCCGCGTATTCTGGCAGGGATATTGGTGATGCCGGTGCTGACACTGGTGATGAATCTGGCCGGGCTGACCGGCATGACGGTAGTGATGCAGAGCCTGGGCTTTCCCTGGAGCGCGGTTTCCAATCAATTGCAGCAATGGCTGAGCCTCGGTGATCTGATGGGTGGCCTGTTCAAATCCGCTTGCTTTGGCCTGGTGATTGCCGCAATTGGCTGCCGCGCAGGGCTTTCCGCCGGCCTGGGCCCGCGCGCCGTGGGCGATGCGGCAACGGCAGCCGTGGTGGGCGGCATTGTCGCCATTGTCGCCATGGATGGCGTTTTCGCCATTCTTTTCTTCAGGCTCGGCATATGAACGACGATACCGTCATCCGCGTCGAAAACCTGGCCGTCAGCTTCGGCCCGCGCACCATCTTCAAGGACGTGTCATTTGAAGTGAAGCGCGGGGAAGTCTTCATCATCCTGGGCGGTTCCGGCTGCGGCAAATCCACCTTGCTCAAGGCGCTGATCGGCATTGTGCCGATTGCGGCGGGACGTTCTGAAATCCTGGGCGTTGATCTGGCGGAAGCGGATGCGGAAGGGCGTATTGCGCTGCTGCAAAGGATTGGCGTGATGTGGCAATCCGGCGCGCTTTTCGGCAATATGACGCTGTCCGAAAATGTGGAATTGCCCCTGGAAGAGCATACGGATTTGCCGCGCCCCGCGCGCGAAGCCCTGGCACGCGCCAAGCTTGGCCTGGTTGGGCTTGGCGATGCAGCGGGGCTTTTGCCAGCCGAGATTTCCGGCGGCATGGCAAAGCGCGCTGGCATTGCGCGTGCCATGGCGCTTGACCCACCCTTGCTGATTTTGGATGAACCCTCCGCCGGTCTTGACCCGATTACCTCGGCGGGTTTGGACAAGCTGATCCTGGATATTGCGCGCAGCACCGGGACGACCTTTGTAGTGGTGACGCATGAATTGCAATCCATTCTGGCCATTGGGGATCGCTGCATCATGCTGGACAAGGAAGCGCGCGGCATGATCGCCGTGGGCAAGCCGCGCGAATTGCGCGACACCGGCACGCACCCCACGGTCCGATCCTTCTTCCGGCGAGAGGCTGCCTGACATGGCAAAACCGCCCAATACGCTATTCCTCCGCGTCGGCATGCTGGCACTTGCGGCCATTGCGCTTGCGGTTGGCTTCATCGTCTATCTGACGGCCGGGCAATTCGGCACCAAATCCGATTATTTCGAGACCTATGTCGGGGAATCCATTGTGGGTCTTGATGTTGGGGCATCGGTGCGCTTTCGCGGCGTGCAGATTGGCCGTGTGACGGAAATCTCCCTCGCTGCCGCGCTCTATGATGTTCCGGAAGCGCGCTCCAACCGTTATGCAATGCAATTGGTGGTGATACGCTTTGCCGTCGAAAGAACCCGTGTGGCGCGCATTGCGTCCTTGGAAGATATGATTGCGGGCGGCTTGCGTACGCGCATTGCGTCGCAGGGAATCACCGGCGTCACCTATCTTGAAATTGATATTCTTGATCCCGCCCGCTACCCGCCCATTCAGGTGCCCTGGAAGCCGCGTTATGATCATGTTCCCGCCGTGCCTTCCACCATCACGCAAGTGACCAGCGCGGCGGAGCAGATTTTGCGTCGCCTGGAAGCGCTAGACATCGAAGCCCTGGTCAATAACGCTGCCGGGCTGATGGGCGATTTGCGTAAGCAGATCAGTGAGGGGGAAGTGGCGAGCGTACTGCGCGAAGCGGGTGAGACCGTGGCCGAACTCCGCGCTGAGCTTCGCAAGGTGCGGCTTGAGGAGACAGCAAATGAATTGCGCGGCGCCATTGCCAGCATGGGTGATGCCGGACGCAGCGCGCAGGAATTGCTGGCCAGCCGCGAAATCCGCGAGGCCCTGGTGCGTATCCCAGCGGCGGTTACCGCACTTGAACAGACGCTCCGCACCGCGCGCGGCACGACCGCCGATCTGCAAGCGGATTTGTCGCCGCTGATGCGGGATTTGCGATCCTCGGTCGCCAATCTGCGTGACACGACGGAATCGCTCCGCCGCAATCCATCGCAAACCCTGCTCGGCGCGCCACCGCCGCCGCCCAATCGGGAACGCCGCTGACATGAAGACCCTGCATCGCCGCGCCCTGCTGGCCACGCCTTTTCTTGCCTCCGCCTGCTCTGTGCTGCCGGATCGGCCCTATCAGGAAGTGCTGCGCTATGCGCTGGAGCCACGCCGGCAGGGAGAAGGCTGGCGCGGCAGGGGCCGGCGAACATTGCTGCTGAGGACGCTGCGCGCGCCGCCGGCGCTGGATGTGCGCGGGCTGCGGAGCATTCGCCCGGATGGGACGGAGGAGATTGATTTCTACGCGGAATGGATCGCCCCACCAGCGGAAGCGGCAGAACAGGCATTGCGCCGTTGGCTGATGGATGCACGGCTTTTTGCAGCCGTCCTGGCGCCGGGCAGCCGCGCCAATCCTGATCTAGTGCTGGAAGGTGAATTGACGCGGCTGGTCGCCAATCGCGCCCGGGGTCAGGCCGAGGCTGAGTTGAATTTCGTGCTGATTTCAGAACGCGAAGCCTCGCCCCGCGTCTTGGGGCAGATGATCAGCACCGGCAGCGCTGCGCTTCCGAACAACGCGCCGCGCCCCGAACAGGCAGCAGCGGCGATGAATGCGGCCTTGGCCAATGCTTTCGCGTCGTTGGAGCAGGCGCTGTCGCGTTACGCCTGATCCCGCCGGCGCCGCGCACGTCGAAAAGCATAGACCAAATGCAGCGCATAGGCCGCGATGGAACCGCCCACCACGACCCAGGCCAGCGGCTCCACCCAATGCTGCACTCGATCATAATGGTCTTCCAGCATATAGCCCGCGATGGCGAGGAAGCTCAGCCAGATCGCTGAACCAATCGCGGTCCAAACATAAAAGACCGGGCGCGGGATCAGCACCATGCCGGCGGGGATGGAAATGATGGTGCGAATGCCAGGCAGCATGCGCCCGAAGCAAAGCGCGAAAGGCCCCCAGCGCTTCAGCGTGCGTTCCGCCCGATCCATATCTTCTGTTTCGAACGCAAACCATTTGCCGTAGCGCGCCACCAGCGGGCGGATGCGCCCCATGCCAAACCAGTGCCCGATTTCATACCAAAAGGCATTGCCGACCACGGTGCCGAGCACGGCGACGATGATGGTGCCGATCAGTGAAATCTCGCCACGCGCAGCGGCGAAGCCCGACGCGGCCATAATGATTTCGGATGGGATGGGCGGGAAGATGTTTTCCGCCACCATCAGCATAAACACGCCCATCAGCCCGGTTTCCGCGACCTGGCGCGCCACCCATTCGAACATTCAATCCACCTTGAAGATCAGCAGCGTGAGCCAGCGCCCGCGCACGTAATTGAGCCCGGTGACAGAACCGGCATCGCGCGGCGTGATGCCGCGCTCGGCCGCCGCTGCGCGAAACGCCGCTTCCTGGCGATGCGAAACCGCCACCACACGTCCGGGCTTCTCTGCCAGAAACTCGGCCGCCGCCGCGCCATCGCGGAGCAGCGCGATACCGCCCCCAAGCGCGAATTGCAGCGAGGGTTCATGATAGCCGACCACGCCGAAATCCCGGTCGCGCAAGCCGGGGGCAATCGCGCGCACCTCGGCCGCCAAACGCGGCGAAACCCAAACAGATTGCAAGCGAGGAATGACGCCTTCCAGCAGGGCGGCATAGACGGGCAGGCTCAGCACCGCGCCCAACAGGGCCGCACGCGCCCAATGCCCGGCGCGTGCCGTGCGCCACAGCAGCAGGATGAGCGCCACCCCAAAGCCAAGCCCGATCAGGCCGAAGATATCCACGCGCCCTTCCGCGTAAAACGCGGCGGCCATGGCGGCGATGGGCAAACCAAGCGCCACACCGCCCAGCGCCAACCAGCCAATCGCGGCCAGCCAACGCGGCGTGGGTCGGCGCAAAGGATCAAGCGCCCAGGCAGCCGCCAGCAGCATCAGCGCGGGATAGGCGGGCAGCGCATAATGCGGAAGCTTCGTTGCCACGGCTTCAAACAGCAGCCAGACCGGCACTGCCCAGCCCAACAGAAACCGCGTTTGCGGCTTCAACCGATCCGCCCAGGCGCCGGGAAGCGCGCGCAGCACAATCCAGGCCGAGGGAAATGCCGTAATGCCGAAAAGGAAAGTGTAAAAACCAGGCGGGCCCCAATGGCTTTCCTCGCCCGACCCCACCTTGCTCAGCATGTCATCGCCAATGGCTTCGGTGAAAAACCGCCCCTCGGTCGCGATGCCAATGGCGATGAACCAGGGCGCGGCGCAGGCGATCATCAGCGGCACGCCCCAAAGCGGGCGGAGCGCGACAAACCAGGGCGCGCGGCGATCCATCACCAAAAGCGTGATGCCGGCCAACAGGGGCACCATGGGCGCAATCGGCCCCTTCAGCAGCACGCCGGCGCCCAGCGCCAGCCAAAAGCCCAAAGCCTGCTTTGTGGTGAATTGCGCCGGCGCCAGATAGGCGCGGCCCATCAGTAGCATCGCCGCCGTAATGCTGGCGAGCAACGCCGCATCAGTCTTGGCGATATGGGTTTCCACCACCAAAACCATGCAAGGTGCCAGCATGCCGGCGGCCAGAAACGCCGCGCGTCGTCCAACCAAGGCGCGCCCCAGATAGCAGGTGGCCAATACCGCGAGCAGCGCGCCGATCAGCGATGGCAGCCGATAAGCCCAAATGGCACTCCGCGCCGGGATGCCGACCGCTTCCAGCGTATGCACGGTCGCGGCCTGCGCCCAATGAATGCCTACCGGCTTCTTGTTGCGTTCAACCTCACCGAGCTTGATCCGGACATAATCGCCGGTTTCGACCATCTGTCGGCTCGCCTGGGCGAAGCGGCTTTCATCGCGATCCCCGGGCGGGATGGAAAAGAAGCCCGGCAGCCAGACCAAAAGGCAGAGCAGCGCAAGCCACCGGCCTGGGCGGCACGTTTCCGGCAAACGGTCAAGGAAGCTGCCCAGGGTCATCGCGCGGCGGCTCTAGCACGGGACAACGGCGGGTGCCATGAAGGGGGCATGAATGAAGCCCCATCCCGGCCAAGGCGCCCGCCCGGCCTGCCCACCAGGCGCGCCGCACGCGATGTGCTGGATGCCGTGCTGGAAGCACATCGGCCGCTGGAAGAAGCGCTGGAGGCGCTGCCCGCCCGGCTTGAAGCGCGCGACAGGGCGGCGGCGCATCGCATTGCGGCGACCGTGCTGCGCCGGCTTGGCAGCATTGATGCGGTGCTGGAACCCTTTCTCCGCCGCGAACCGCCGCCACCTGCGCGCCACGCGCTGCGCATCGGGGTCGCGGAATTGCTGCTGCTGGGCACGCCTTCCCATGCGGCGGTGGCCTCCGCCGTGGACCTCGCGCCACGCGCCTTTGCCGGCTTGGTGAATGCTGTGCTCCGCAAGGTGGCGGCGGAAGGGGAGGCGCTGCTGGAGGGGCTGGATGCGGCGCGGCTCGATACGCCACCATGGCTCTGGTCCGCCTGGCACGCTGCCTATGGCCCGGCGGTGCGGAGCATTGCAGAGGCGCATTGTGGGCCGGCGCCCTTGGACATCTCGATCAAACCCGGCGCCATACTGCCCGAGGGCGCGGAGGCCCTCCCCGGTGGGTCCTTTCGCCTGCCCGCCGGCACGCGCGTGACGGAACTCCCTGGCTTTGCCGAGGGCGCTTTCTGGGTGCAGGACGCGGCTGCCGCCCTGCCGGCACGGTTGCTGGCGCCGCGCGCGGGGGAACGCATCGCCGATCTCTGCGCGGCGCCCGGCGGCAAGACAGCGCAGATTGCGGCAGCGGGTGCGACGGTCACGGCGGTGGAGCGCGATGCGAAACGCGCGGAACGGCTGCGTGAAAATCTGGCGCGCTTGCACCTGCCCGCAGAGATCATCACCGCCGATGCGGCACAGTTTCGCCCGCCCGTACCCTTTGATGCCATTCTGCTGGATGCGCCCTGCACTGCGACCGGCACCATCCGCCGCCACCCGGATGTGGCTTGGCTGAAGCGCGCGCGCGATGTCGCGACCGCCGCCGCCTTGCAATCCCGGCTGTTACAATCTGCCGCCGGGATGTTGGCGCCGGGCGGGCGGTTGGTCTTCGCCACCTGTTCCTTGCAGGCCGAAGAAGGCGAAGCGCATTTGCGCGAAGCGACCGCGCTTGGCCTTCGTCTTGACCCAATCCGCCCCGATGAAATGCCGGGCCTGCCAGAGGCAATCCTACCAAATGGCGCCGTGCGCACCCGCCCGGATTATTGGGCCGCGCGTGGTGGCATGGATGGGTTTTTCATCGCACGTTTTGTGAAGGTCTGACCGCGTGAAAACCATTGCGCTTCGCCGCGCGCTTCGGCACATCTAAGCGATGCCGCGCGGAGACCTTTTCCCCGATATCGCCCCTTATGAAACCGGCTTCCTGCCGCTTTCGGCAGGGCATGTCATGTATTGGGAACAGGTCGGCAATCCGCGGGGTCAGCCTGTGCTGTTCCTGCATGGCGGGCCAGGTGCCGGCGCGGGTGCGGTGCATCGACGCTTCTTTGACCCGCAGCATTGGCGCGTGATCATTTTCGATCAGCGCGGCGCCGGGCGGTCCCGCCCGCTTGGCGAATTGCGCGACAACACCACACCGCATCTGGTGCGCGATATTGAAGTGCTGCGCCAATTCCTCGGCATCGAGAATTGGCTGCTGTTTGGCGGTTCCTGGGGATCAACCCTTGCCTTGGCTTACGCGCAGGAACACCCATCACGCGTGCTGGGCTGCGTGCTGCGCGGCGTATTTCTGGGCCGGCGCGACGAAGTGAGCTGGTTCCTGGACGGGCTGCGCCGCGTCTTCCCCGATGCATGGGCCGCCTTCGCTGAGCATCTGCCGCCCGAAGAACGCGGCGATTTGCTTGGCGCCTATCTGCGCCGCCTATGTGACCCCGACCCGGCAGTGCATCTGCCCGCCGCGCGCGCCTGGAGCCAGTACGAGGGGTCATGCTCCACCCTTCTGCCATCACCCGAAACGGTGGCGAGCTTCGCGCAGGACCGCACCGCCCTGGGGCTGGCGCGGATTGAGGCGCATTATTTCGCTCATGACCTGTTTCTGCCGCCTGAGGGTTTGCTCGGCCGCATGGATCGTCTGGCGGGAATTCAGGCCGAGATCGTGCAAGGCCGCTACGATATGGTCTGCCCCGCGACGAGCGCCTTTGAATTGGCGGCGGCCTGGCCATCTGCGCGCCTGACCGTCATCCCCGATGCCGGCCATTCCGCGCTGGAACCTGGGCTGCGCACGGCATTGGTGAGCGCGGTTGAGCGTTTCCGCCGGCGGTGAGGCGTTCCCTGAGGGGCTGATTTGCGCTATTGACGTGCTTGGTGTCCCCGTAGCTCAGCAGGATAGAGCACCAGATTCCTAATCTGGGGGCCGTGAGTTCGAATCTCGCCGGGGACGCCAATTAAATCAAAAATTTGCGGAGGATCGGCCATTGGCTGGAAATTCTGCACTTTCCGCGCGGACTGCATGCGGACCCTTGATCCCCGATCAGCCGCGCCAAGCAAACAACAACAAGAGACTGCGCTGCAGGATGCTTTCATTGTCATCTGATATCAGCGCCACCAGCGTCTGATCGCCATAGCGCGCCACGGTCACGGCTTCCCAATTCTCGGAAGGCAAGGGCGCATCATCCAAAGTCAGGATCGTCTCACCCGTCAGCACCGCGCCTTCACGAGCTAAGCGCAGCGCATCCGGTGCGATGCGCACCAACCGCGCGGCAAAACCGCCCAAAAGGCTGAAGCGCCTTTCCAGGACCAGCGCGCTGCCATCGGGCAGAATGGCCGCATCGGTCGGGTGAAAGCCAGGCGCGGGCTGCCAATAAAGTGGCACCCAGCGCCCCGGCGCCCCAAGCCAGGCATGGCGCAATTCAGGGCGGTCGGGCGCGGTGAAGGTCTCGGCAATGGCGAAAAGCCGGCCATCGGGCAGCACGGCCAGGCTCTCCAACCCGCCATTTGCCGGCGCGCTTTCCAGGCCCGTCGGTGCCGCGACATAAGCGCCCGGCCCATCCCATTGGCGATAGGCGCGGATGCGATGGCGCCGTTCAAAGGCGACCAGCCAGGTGCCATCGGGCAGCCGCGCCAGCGCTTCGGCATCGGCGGCGACGCCGCGCGGCAAAACCCGCCCGGCCTCATCACGCAAAGGCCCGTGGCGGAGCGGCGCGAGGCCAATCGGCGTCAGGCCCTCCAGCAGCAGCCGCGCTTCGGCCCAATGGCCGCGATCACTGATCAGGGCCAGGGTCAAATCCGGCGCCAGATGCGCCCCGGAAAAACCGCCACCGCCCAAAGCCTTCGCGTCAATCACCAATCCTCCAAGCGGGCGCAGGGGTCCGGGGAGATCAGGTAGCGCGAAAGGCTGCGCGGCATTTTGCGCCAAGACCGGTGGCGCGCTTGCAGCGAAACATGCGCCGAGCAGGGCGCGGCGCGAAAGGGAAGGCGCCGGCCCCATGCGTGGGATCAGCGCGTCACGCCACCATGGCGGAACGCTCGGCCGCACTGCGCTGCCAGGCTTCCGCCGCATCCTCATCAAACAATTCCGCGAGCTTCTTCATCATGGTGCCGCCCAATTCCTCGGCATCCACAATGGTCACCGCACGGCGGTAATAGCGGGTGACATCATGGCCGATACCAATCGCGACCAATTCCACCGCGCCACGGCCTTCGATCTCGCCAATCACCTTGCGCAAATGCCGTTCCAGGTAATTGCCGGGATTGACCGAGAGCGTGCTGTCATCCACCGGCGCGCCATCGGAAATCACCATCAGGATGCGGCGATGCTCGGGCCGCGCGAGGATGCGCTTATAGGCCCATTCCAAAGCCTCACCATCAATGTTTTCCTTGAGCAAGCCCTCGCGCAGCATAAGGCCGAGGTTCTTGCGCGCACGCCGCCAGGGCGCATCGGCGGGCTTGTAGATGACATGGCGCAGATCATTCAGCCGGCCCGGATTGCGTGATTTGCCTTCCGCCACCCAGCGTTCGCGGCTTTGCCCGCCCTTCCAGGCGCGCGTGGTGAAGCCAAGGATTTCCGTTTTGACCGCGCAGCGTTCCAAAGTGCGCGCCAGGATATCGCTGCACATGGCGGCAACGGTGATCGGGCGCCCGCGCATGGACCCTGAATTGTCAATCAGCAGCGTCACCACGGTGTCGCGGAAATCTGTTTCGCGTTCGCGCTTATAGGACAGCGAATGGGTTGGGTTGGCGACAATACGCGCCAGCCGCGCCACATCCAGAATGCCTTCTTCCAGATCGAAATCCCAAGCGCGCTGCTGTTGCGCCAGCAAACGGCGTTGCAGGCGGTTGGCGAGTTTGGAAACCACGCCCTGCAAATGGGAAAGCTGCTGATCAAGCTGTTGGCGAAGGCGCGTGAGTTCATCCGGATCGCAAAGATCATCGGCGGCCACCACCTCATCGAATTGCGTGGTGAAGGCGTGGTAGCGCGTGGTGTCATCCACCTGCGGCACTTCGCGGCGCTGCTGCGGGCCACCTGGCTTGTCATCGCCATCGGCTGCCGCGCCATCTTCTTCGGATTCCTCGGCTTCTTCTTCGGATGCTTCGCCCTGCATCTGCTCGGGCTGGGCGCCGAGCATTTCATCTTCCTGTTCGGATTGGCTTTGGCCTTCGCCGGACTGATCCTGCTGGGGCGTGCTTTCGCCGCCTTCTTCGCCTTCTTCGTCCTGCTGTTCGCTTTCCGCTTCCATCTCGGCCTCGGCGAGGTCGAGCGCGGTCAGCAGTTTGCGCGCGGCGCGGGCGAAGGCGCCTTGGTCTTCCGCCGTATCCGTCATTTCAGTGAGGGCCTGTTCGGCATCCTCACCAATCGTATCGCGCCACAAATCCAGCACGCGATGCGCGGCTTCGGGCGCGGCTTCCCCGGTCAGGCGTTCACGCGCAATCAGGCCCAAGGCCGCCGGCAGCGGCATCTGGTCCTTGCGCGTCATGCGGTCATAGCCTTCGGCTTCGCATTCCTCGACAAGCTTGGCGCGCAGATTGGCCGCAACGCCGGCCATGTGGCGGGAGCCCACGGCTTCCACGCGCACCTGTTCCAAAGCGTCAAACACTTCCTTGGCTTCGCGCCGGGCCGGAATGCGGCTGGCATGCAGCGCTTCATCATGATGGCGGAGCTTGAGTGCCGCGGCATCCGCCGCACCACGCAGCTTCGCCATTTCATTGGCGGGCAAGGCGCGGGTTGGCAGCGGCAGGCGCACGCGCTTGCCGGCAACGCCGGAAGGCCCGGGCTGGAAAGCCACCTGCACTTCCGCATCGGCATGCGCCATGGCGCGCAAAACGCCCGCCGTGGCGCGCTTGAATTCTTCCTGCCGGGTCAGATCCTGCTTGCCGCTCATGTACTTCTCTCTGGCATGCAATGGCGGCGCCAGGGACTGACGCCGCCGTTACTAGGTTCAGCCCGCCTTGCGGAGCATGGAGCCCGAGGGCAATTCCTCATTGAAGCAGCGCTGGTAGTATTCCGCCACCGTGCTGCGTTCCGCCTCATCGCATTTGTTCAGGAAGGAAAGGCGGAAGGCGAAGCCGACATCACCGAAAATCTTGGCATTATCGGCCCAGGTGATGACGGTACGCGGCGACATGACGGTGCTGATATCGCCCGCGATGAAGCCGGCGCGGGTCAGATCCGCCAGCGCCACCATGGCTTCGACCTGCTTCTTCATCTTGGCATCGCCTTCGGCGCCAAGCTTGGCCAGCACGATTTCGGTTTCCTGCTTATGCGGCAGGTAGTTCAGGGTGGCGACGATGTTCCAGCGGTCCATCTGGCCCTGATTGATCTGCTGCGTGCCGTGATAAAGCCCGGTGGTATCGCCAAGCCCGACGGTATTCGCGGTCGCGAAAAGCCGGAAATAGGGGTTCGGGCGAATGACGCGGCTTTGATCGAGCAGCGTCAGCTTGCCTTCCACTTCCAGCACGCGCTGGATGACGAACATCACATCCGGGCGGCCGGCATCATATTCATCAAACACCAGGGCGCAGGGGTGTTGCAGCGCCCAGGGCAGAATGCCTTCGCGGAATTCGGTGACCTGCTGGCCATCCTTCAGCACGATCGCGTCCTTGCCGATCAGGTCAATACGGCTGATGTGGCTATCAAGGTTCACGCGAATGCAGGGCCAATTCAGCCGCGCCGCCACCTGTTCGATATGGGTGGATTTCCCGGTGCCGTGATAGCCCTGGATCATCACGCGGCGATTGAAGGCAAAGCCCGCGATGATTGCCAGCGTGGTTTCCTTGTCGAAGCGGTAGCTGGTGTCAATTTCAGGCACATGTTCCGTGCGCACCGAAAAGGCGGGCACATCCATGTCAATATCAACGCCAAAAGCGTCACGCGCCTTGACGGTGGTATCCGGGGCAGAAATCGCCGAAGTCGGCTTGATATCGGCAATAGGGGCGATTTTGTTCATCGCTGGTCAGGTTCCGTGCATAGGGAAAGGGACAGTGTAAGCAGGTAATACCAATCCGGCTACCCGGCGGGTACCGGTTGTTTGGCCAGGCGGTGTTTCAGGAGGCTATAGGCGCGGTTGATATCCTTCAAACGCTCCTCGGCCTGCTTGTCCCCGCCGGTGGCATCGGGATGGTGCTGCTTGGCCAGATCCTTGTAGCGGGCGCGCAATTCCGCTGAATCCAAGGGCCATTTCAGGCCGAGAAGATCAAGCGCGGCGCGGAGTTCTGGCGGCACGGCGCTTTCCGGCGGCGGGCGGCGCGGGGTGGGGGCTTCAGCGCCCAACACGCCCAAGGGGTCGCGCAGGATTTCGGGGTCGAAGCGGCCGGAACCGCCGACCCGCCCCAGCGGCCATGTTGGGCGCTGCCAGGATGTATCGGCGCGGAGACAGGCTTCGATCTCATCCGGGCCCATGCCCTTATAGAAATCCCAGCTCGCGTTGTAGGCGCGGACGTGATCCAGGCAGAACCAGTGGAAATCCTTGAGCGAGCGGTCGCGGGGCGCGCGATATTGGCCGGGTTCGGCGCAATCCGGCGCATCGCAAAGCCGCCCAGGGGGCGCTGCGTCATCCGGGGCATAGGCCTTGCGTCGTTTGCGCGCGAACATCAGGGCTTTATGGGGGTGGTGGCGCCAAGCCGCAAGGCAGAATGGGACTTGGCAAAAAAGTCACAAACGCGGAAAAACACGCCATGACCCAACGCGCGGACCGTATGCGGCAAACCCTGGAAGCGCGCTTCCAGCCAGCCCTGCTTGAAATCACCGATGACAGCGCCCGCCATGCCGGCCATGCCGGCGCCAGCCCAGGCGGTGAGACTCATTATTCTGTGCATATCGTCTCGGCGGGGTTTGCGGGCATGTCGCGCGTGGCGCGGTCTCGTGCGGTACATGAGGCTTTGGCGGGCGAATTCGCCACCGGGTTGCATGCGCTGGCGCTCAGGCTGCAAAGCCCTGAGGAGGCTCGTTAGCCCTAAAAAGGAACGTTCAGCCGTGCGCCTGGCGCGGGTTGGCGGAGCAGACGATCTTCTTGCGCCTGCACGGCAAAGCCCGACCGGCCCAAATGCGGCTGAGCGGCTTCCGGGTGGATCAGGGTGGGGCTGAGGCTTGCGCGCGGCGGCTCATTCAACCCGCGCGGGGCTTCGATATCGCGGTTGGGAACCGGGGCGGGTTTGCCAGGCGATTCCGGGGCGGTGACAATTTTCTCAGCCTGCCGGCGTTGGCGGCGCAGCTCAGGGTTACGCGGAGGCACGGGCGAAGCAGCGGGTCGGGGCGCGTTGGGGCGCGTGACGCTTGGCGCCGTATTTTGTGCCAAGGCCGATCCAGCGCCAAGGCTAGCCAGCAGCCCAGTCAGCAGCGCGCGACGCCCCACCATCAGGAGGCCACAGGCAGGCGATGCACGCCGCGCCTGTCTTCCTGGGGGTTCAACGCGGCGGCCGGCAAGGCGCCATGGGCGGAATCCCGCCAAGCCTTCAACGCCCAATGGACGGAGGGGAAGGCAAGCTCCTCCCAGGGAATCTCGGACCAATGAAAGCGAGCAACTTCAAGGCTTTCCGGGCCGGGCGCGAAGCCTGGTTCTGCGAAACGGGCGCGGAAAATCACCTGCACCTGGCCGATGCGGGCGATGGAATAGACCGCCAGCACCCCATCCAAGGCAATGCGTACCCGGGCTTCTTCCCAGGCTTCCCGCGCCGCGCCTTCTTCGGCGGTTTCGCCCAATTCCATATAGCCGGCGGGGATGGTCCAAAAGCCGGCCCGGGGTTGAATGGCGCGCCGGCAAAGCAGGATGTGATCCCCTTCCGCGACCACGCTGCCCACGACCACTTTCGGGTTTTCATAGGCAACATGCCCGCAATCCGGGCACATCAAGCGCTCTCGGTCGTCGCCTTCTGGTATCTGGCGGATGAAGCGGGTCATCAGGTCCGTAACTGCGAATCGTTGGGAATTCATATAGGACCCTTGCGGCAGGAATGCGACAAAAACCGAAGCCCGCGGGTCTTGCCGCCCATGACAAGCTTTAACTTGCGTCGGGGAGTCGAAACAATTTAGGAATATCAGGGGAGTATGGAGGCACATGGAGCTTTGCTTCGGGGCACCCGCGACATGAGGTTAAGGATCAAGGCGAAACATGCGTCCGCATATCCCCGTGGTTAACGCCCAGGCACGCAAAGGATTTGCTTCGCCCGTCTACGCCATTTTGGGGGAGATGAAGGGCGCGCTTGCGCTGCTTTTCGCAGTCGGTTTCGTCGTCAATATGCTGCAATTGACGGGCTCTGTTTACATGATGCAGGTCTATGATCGTGTCTTGGCGAGCCAAAGTGAGGCGACGCTTCTTGCACTCACGCTGATCTCGCTTTTTCTGATCTTGATTTATGGTGTCTTGGAAGGTTGCCGGAGCTTTGCGCTGATCGGGCTCGGGCGTCTCATAGATCGTCGTTTGTCGTCGCGGGTATTCGACGCCTTGTTTGTGCAGGGCAGCCTGCGTGGCAGCGACCGGGTCGGGGTGCAACCACTCCGTGATCTTGAACAGGTCCGGTCTTTCATTTCGACAACAGGTCTGACCACGACACTGGATGCACCATGGATACCGGTGTTTCTTGTCATTCTTTACATTGTCCATCCCTTTTTCGCTTTTTTCGGTACGGCGGCGGTGCTTTTTGTGATTGGCAGCGCCCTGATCCAAGCCTTCCTTTCGACAAAGAAGCTGGCTGAAGCTTCCAACAACAATGTCCAGGCCTATGCCTTTGTGGAGGCCAGCATCCGCAACGCCGAAACGGCTGAAGCCATGGGCATGCGGCCGGGGGTTTGGCAGCGCTGGCAGGAACGCCATTTGGGCATGCTGAACCAACAGCAAACCGCGAGCCAGATTGCAGGCAGTTTCGCTGCCATCATCAAGTTCCTGCAATTGGCGCTGACCGGGGTACTGACTTTGGGCCTTGGTGCCCTTTTGGTGATTGAACAAGCCGTCACGCCTGGCGCAATGATTGTGGCAACCTTCATTCTGGCGCGTGCCTTGGCCCCCAGCATGCAGGTGGTGGCACTTTGGCAGCAGGCGATGAATGCGCGTGCGGCGCATCGGCGCCTGTGCGAATTTCTGGCGACAGCGCCGGCGGAAAAGCAGGGCATGAAGCTGCCGGCGCCGCAAGGCACGGTGGCGGTCGAAAACCTTGTGCTTGCGGTACCGGGAACCGAAACCATCGTATTGCGTGGGGTGAGCTTTGCCTTGCAGCCGGGCGAATCGCTCGCGGTAATTGGGCCAAGTGCCGCGGGCAAAAGCAGCCTGGCACGCGCGCTTCTGGGCATCTGGCCGCCGCGGGCCGGGGCGGTGCGACTGGATGGCGCAGATGTGGCGCGCATGCCGCGTGATCAGGTGGGGCAGCATCTGGGTTATCTGCCGCAGGATGTGGAGTTGTTTGAAGGCACCGTTGCGGAAAACATCGCGCGGCTTGGCACGGTGGATTCCGAAAAGGTGGTGGCGGCCGCCAAGGATGCCGGCTTGCATGATCTGATCCTGCATCTGCCCGAAGGCTATGATACGCCGCTTGGTGCTGGCGGGCGTGGGCTTTCGCCGGGTCAGCGACAGCGCATTGGCCTTGCGCGCGCGCTTTACGGTTCGCCCAAGCTTGTGGTGTTGGATGAACCCAATTCGAATCTCGATAGCGATGGGGAAGCGGCTTTGGCGGCGGCGCTGGGTAGGCTGCGCGACATGGGCGTCACTACTGTCATTATCACGCATCGCGCGAATATTCTGGCTGCGGTGGACAAGATCCTGCTGATGCGCGCTGGGGCGGTGGAAGCCTTCGGCAAGCGTGATGAAATCCTGCCCCGCCTGACCCGCCCGGCCCAGCCGCCACGCCCTGTCACGGCCATCGCGAAAAGCTGAGGGGAAGGATCATGAACCGCAACAACGCAAGGCCTGAGCTTGGTGCTGCGGCATCAAAGGCACCGATCTGGCGGCCCCTGCGCTTTGCGCTTTTCACCATTCTCTTTGGCGTGGGCGGCGTGTTTGGCTGGGGCGCCTTTGCCATGATTGATAGCGCCGTGGTTGCGCCGGGCACGTTGATGGTGGAGGGCAATCGCCGCAACGTGCAGCACCTGGAAGGCGGCATTGTCGGTGAGGTGCTGGTGCGCAACGGCACCATGGTGGTGGCGGGCCAGCCATTGATCCGGCTGGATGATACGCGCGTACGCGCGGGGTTGAATGTGGTGCTGGATGAAACCGACCGTGTGCGGGCGCGTATCGCGGTGCTGACCGCGGAACGAGAGGAAGCGCCTGCCCCGGTTTTCCCGCCTGAATTGATGGCCCGGCGGAGTGAGCCCAAGGTGGCCGAGATCCTTGCCGTTCAGGGCGATGAATTCATCGCGCGGCGCAACGCGCTGCAAGGCCAGATCGAAATCCTCACCCAACGCGCGCTGCAACTGCAAAAGCAGATTGATGGGCTGAATGTGCGCATCGATTCCAATGATCGGCAGCTTGCCCTGGTGCGCCAGGAAATCCTTGGCGTGGAAGGGCTGGTGCGCATGGGGCTGGAACGCCTGCCGCGCCTGCTTTCCCTGCAACGCGAGGAGGCACGGCTGATTGGTGAACGTGGTGAGGCGATCGAGAATGTGGCGCGTACCCAACAGGCGGTGGGCGAAGCGGAAATGCAGCGCGCGCAATTGGTGCGTGCCCGTCAGGAAGAAATCGCCAAGGAATTGCGCGAATTGCAGGGCCGGCTTTTGGAGCTGCGGGAGCGTGAAATCAGCGCCAATGACCAGTTGACGCGCCTGACAATAGATTCGCCTGAAGCCGGCATGGTGATGGATTTGCGCTATACGACCCGGGGTGGCGTGATTGCGCCCGGATCCCAGGTTGCCTCCATTGTTCCGCAGGAGGAAAGACTGGTGGTGGATGTACAGATCACGCCCATTGACGTGGATACGGTGCGCATTGGCATGCCGGCTTCCATCCGGCTTTCCCATGCTGCGGCGCGCACCACCCCCATTCTGGAAGGCTTTGTCGAAAGGATTTCGCCTGACCGCACGACGGATCAACGCACCGGCATGGCGTATTTCGAGGCGCGCGTTGGCTTCGCGCCAGAGGAATTGGCCAAGCATGATGCCCTGCGTCTGCAGCCGGGCATGCATGCGGAAGTGCTGATAAGGCGTGGGGAGCGTTCCTTTGCATCCTACCTTGCCCGGCCCCTGGCGGATCGCTTCGCCAAATCCATCCGAGAGTTCTAGACTGACAAGCGACGCGACATCGCAGCACCGCTTGAGGAGAAATTCATGCTGTTTCGCCGTTTCCTCGGTGCCTTGGCGCTCTGTCTTTTTGGCTTTTCCGCCGCGCCGGCACTGGCACAGCAGGGGGACCCTTCCTTCAATCTGGTCAATCGTTCCGGGCGTTTGATTTTTGAGGTTTATGCCTCACTCGCCACCGATCAGGATTGGGGGCCGGATCGGCTTGGTGATAATGCGCTGCTCAATGGTCGGAGCTTTACGCTCCGCCTGCCGCAAGGCCCCTGCATCTGGGATTTGCGCGTGGTCTATGAACGCGCCAATGGCCCCGCCGAGGAAAGGCGCAACATCAACCTTTGCGCCGTGACAGAGGTGGTGTTTGACGGTCGGCAAATGGCGCAGCCGCCACAACCACAGCCGCAGCCCCGACCTCAGCCGGCGCCGCCGCAGCGCGCCACACCCAGCGGCAATCCTTCCTTCAACCTGGTCAATCAAGCGCGCGTGACGGTAATGGAAGCCTATGTCTCGCTATCGACAGAACAGGAATGGGGGCCGGATCGGTTGGGCAATGACGTGGTCGCACCGGGGCGGCATTTTGCCATTCGCCTGCCGGAAGGCCCTTGCCTTTATGATGTGCGCTTTGTCTATGAGAATGGCCAAACTGACGAACGCCGCAATGTGAATCTTTGCGATGTCACCAATCTGATCCTGCCCTTGCAGCGCCAATAAGCGCAGCGAAGATCAGGCCGGCAGGCTCACATCCAGATTAAGCGCGGCATCGCAGCGCGCGGTCGCACCCGGCGGTAGCACCAAAGTGCATTCGCGCTCTTCGATCAGCGCGGGGCCTTGCACGCTTTCGCCGGGACGAAGCGCGAGGCGATTGAGCACCGGCGTCTCAACATAGGCACCGCCAAACCAGGCACGGCGCGTGCCGCGCTGTAGCGAGCCTTCTGCGGCTGCGCCTTGCTGCGTCAGGTCCACCACCGGACGCGGCCCCGCGACAATCACCTGCCAGGAAACGCATTCCACCGGCAGGCCTGGTTCCGTGCGACCGTAAAGCGCCAGATAGGCGGTTTCGAATTTAGCGCGTAGCGCTGCCGCATCGCCGCGCGTGATGGCTTCAGCGGGGATTTCCGCTTCTACCTGAAACCCCTGCCCGGCATAGCGCATGGCGCCCAGGATGCGCGCTGAGGCAGCTTCCGGCGCGACACCCGCCGCCGCTGCCATGGCCTTGCCTTGCACAGTCATGGCGCCGGTAATCTCGCGCAGCTTGGCGAAATCCAGCCCAGCCAGCGGCGCCACCCAACCCCGCACAAAGGCGAAGGAGATTGGCGCGGCGAGGAAACCGAAAGCCGAAGCAACGCCCGCGCCCAAGGGCACGATGATGCGACGAAGGCCAAGCTTCATGCCGATATGGCAGGCATGCACCGGCCCCGCACCACCAATTGGTACCATCGCATAGGCATCAATGCGCTTGGCTTTTTCAAGCGCATGGATCGCAGCCGCCTGCGCCATATTGCCATTGACGGTTTCATGAATGGCCCAGGCCGCTTCCGGCGCGGAAAGGCCAAGCGGCTTGCCGATATGTTCCGCCAGCGCGGCTTCCGCCGCCGCGACATCGAGCTCCATCGCGCCGCCCAGAAAGCTTTCGGCGCCAAGATAACCCAACACCAAATCCGCATCCGTCACCGTGGGCCGCGCGCCACCCAGACCATAGCAGGCGGGGCCGGGATCGGAACTGGCACTCTCAGGCCCCACGCGCACCAGACCAAGGCGATCCACGCGCGCGATGGAACCACCACCAGCGCCGATTTCGATCATGTCAATGACCGGCACCTTGAGCGGGAGGCCGCTGCCCTTGCGGAAGCGATCCACGCGCGCGACTTCGAAATCAAGGCTGCGTTGCGCTTCACCATTGTCAATCAGCGCGGCCTTGGCGGTGGTGCCGCCCATGTCGAAACACAGGATATCGCGCGCGCCGGCGGCGGCACCGTAAATGCCGGTAGCCTCCACACCGCCCGCCGGGCCGGATTGCACCAGGCGGATTGGGTGACGCGCGGCGGTTTCTTCGGCGACGGTGCCGCCATCAGACAGCATCAGGAAAAGCGGGCCGGTCAGGCCAAAGCCGCGCAAGACATCACTCAAGCGGCGAAGATAGCGTTCAAATACCGGCTGCACATAGGCGTTGCAGACAGTGGTGGAGGCGCGTTCATATTCGCCGATTTCCGGCACGACTTCGGATGAAAGACAGATGGTGAGCTCAGGCGCCTCTTCCGCCAGAATATCGCGCATGCGGAGTTCATGCGCGGGGTTGCGGAAGGCGTGCAGGAAGCACACGGCCACTGCCTTGGCGCCGGCAGCGCGCAAGGCGCGCACCGCTTCGCGCGCACCCGCTTCATCCAGGGCTTCGCGCACCGAGCCATCCGGCAGCAGCCGTTCTGCGACACCAAGCCTGCGATGGCGTGGCACCAAAGGTTCCGGTACGCGCATGAAAAGATCATACGTGTCGTGGCGGAGTTCCGTGCCGATTTCCAGAATATCGCGAAAACCCTTGGTGGTGATCAGGCCCGTTGGCACACCGCGCCGTTCGATCAGCGCATTGGCGACCAAAGTGGTGCCGTGAATCACATGCCGCACTTCATCTGCCCGCGCACCGGTGCGCGCAAGCAAATCGCGCACGCCTTCCAGCACGGCTTCTTCTGGCGCATGGGGCGTGGTGAGCACCTTGCCATTGAAGATGCGCCCTTCACGCGAATCGAGCATGACCAGATCAGTGAAGGTGCCGCCAATATCAACACCAATGCGCCAGGGGGCCGTATTCATGGCGTGACATAGCCTTCCTTGATGTCGCGGGCGATGGCGGTGGGATCACGTTCTGCCGGCGGCCCCATGCCGCCACCGCCGGGCGTTTCATAGGTAATGATATCGCCTGGTTGCAGCACGATGCGCGCCTTGGCTGGAACAGGCTTGCCATTCACCAGATCACGCCCGCCGCGCCCGGGCGCGCCACCCAGCACGCCGCGCGGCGGATGCTGCACGCGTTCATGACGATAAGTGGCGGTTACTGGTTTTTCGCCGACCACTTCGAAGGAAAGCCGTTGTGAGAGCCCACCCCGCGTGCGTCCGGCACCGCCGGAATTGGGGATCAGCTCCTTTTCCGTCATCAGCATTGGCACTGCGTTTTCGAACTGTTCCACCGCTTGCGTCGCGACATTGGATGGGAAGGAAAGGCAGGCTGGGCCATCATGGGCCGGTGCGGCACCATGGCCGCCATTCATGAAGAACATGCGCACATAGCGGCGGCCTTCGGCGTTCTCGCCCGTGAAATACACATTCCAGAGCGGGCTGCCGCTTTCCGCAATCACGCGATCGGGAATGAGTTTCGCAAGCGCCGCCAGCACCAGCATGGGGAGATAGTGGCCCGTCAGGTGCCGCCCCCATACCGGCGCAGGACGGCGCGGATTCACGATGGAGCCTTCTGGGGCAATGAAGGTGATGGGCCTGAAGGAGCCATCATTATTCGGCGTCGCGGGATCAAAGGCGCATTTTACCGCATAATTGGAATAGGCGCGGGTGAAATTGAGCGGCGCATTCACCGGCCGCGCAATCTGCCCATCTGTGCCAGTGAAATCGAGCGTGAGATCACTGCCCTTGATGGTGAGTTTCAGGCGAATAGTGACCGGGTGTTCAAAGCCATCGGCGGTGACTTCATCTTCCACCACGCCATCAGGGGCGGCGGCAATCGCATCGCGCATGGCGCGTTCGGAACGGGTAAAGATTTCGCCGGCCAGCGCATCCAGATCATCAATGCCTTCTTCCGCCATAATGCGCGCCAGGCGCTTTTCCGCCTGTTCATAGGCCGCGAATTGCGCGCGGATATCGCCCAATGTTTCATCTGGTTGGCGCAGATTGGCTTCCATGAAAGCAATCACATCCTCATTTTCCACGCCACCTTTAAGGATGCGGGTGATGGGGATGGTGAGGCCCTCTTCCCAGGAATCACGCGCTTCAACAGAAGGCGCGCCGCCGATATCGGTGGAATGGAAGGTGCTGCCCAGCCAGGAAATCACGCGGCCCTTGGCGAAGATGGGCTTGATCATCGTGATGTCGTTCAAATGGCCAGTGCCGTAATAGCCATCATTCGAAATCAGCACATCGCCGGGCGAAAGCCGCTCCACCGGGTAGCGTTGCAGCATAATCGCCAAGGTGCGCGGCATGGTGCCCACAAAAGACGGCACAGAACGTGACGATTGCGCGAATTGCCGCCCGGCGCTGTCCATCAGCCCAATCGCCATATCCCAGTTATCGCGCACAACGGAGGAGAAGGAGGTACGCACAAAACTCTGCGCCGTTTCATCCATCAGCCCGGCAATGCGCTGCCAGGCGGTGCCAAGCCGAAGGGCGGAAAAGCTGGACATAACCTATTCTCCTTCAGCCGCGCATGGCTTGCAGTTGCGCGGAGTAGCCGGCGGGGTTCACCGTCACGTCAATCAGGCTTGGGCCTTTATGCGCGAAGGCGGCATCGAGTGCGGCGATATAGTCAGCCTCGGTCGCGGCAGCGAAACCCTTGGCGCCGAAACCTTCCGCGATGGCGGCGAAATCCGGTCGCGCCCAGCGCACGCCTTCGGGTGGCAATTGCCTTTGCTGCTGCTTGATATCAATCAGCGACAGCGCACCATCATTGAAGACAATGGTGATGCAGGGCGCGCCGGCTTCAGCAGCGGTGGCGAGTTCCGCAACACACATCATCAGCCCGCCATCACCGGTAAAGGCAATGGCGCCATCGGTTGGGTTTTCCAGCGCCGCGGCCAGCGCCGCTGGCAGGGCAAAACCCATGGAAGCTAGCCCGTTTGAAATCAGCACATCGCGCGGTGCGGCGCATTCCCAAAAGGCGGTGGCGGAAAACATATGCGCGCCCGCATCCACGCTGATGCGCGGGCGGCGCCCGGCGCGGTGCGCGGCTTCCTGCGCCAGGGTCACGATACGCGGTGGCGCGACACCTCCCGAGCCTTGCCAAGTCAAAGCCGCTCGCATCGCGTCCCGATGTGCCGCAATTTCTGCGACCTTCCAGGTGCTGCGCGTGGCGCTTTGCGTCAGCGCTGCAAAGGCAGGTGCCAGCGCGCCATGCAAGGCAGCGCTTGGTGTGACGTAATGCACTGGATGGGCGCGTAGGCCGATATCCAAGACGGGTGCCTTGTAGCGCCAGGGTTGCAGGATAAGCTCCACCGGATCGAGCCCCGCGAGGATGATCAAATCCGCATCCTGCACGCAGGGCGCTTCCAAGGAACCGCCGGTGAAAATGCCGACGAAATAGGGATCAGCATCCGCAATCACGCCCTTGGCCTTATAGGTCACCAGCGCGGGGCAGCCGAGGGCTGCGACCAAAGCGCGCAGTGGTTCGGCTGCCGCGACAGCCTCCACGCCCACCAGGATCACGGGTTTGCGCGCTGCCGCCAGCATGGCGCGTGCTGTCGCCAGCGCATCGGCATCCAGCGACGTTGCGATATTGGAAGGCAAGGGCAGCAATTCGCCCGTCGGGCGACGCGCGGCTTCGCTGGTCAAATCCAGATGCACGGGACCGAACGGCGCCTGCATGGCAAGATCAAGCATGGCTTCGATCTCAGCGGCTGGGTTGTCGCTGCGCGCTTGCGTATAGCCCTTGACCAATTCCGCGCTGGCGGCGCGCTGATCAAACACCTGATGGGTGATGTAGCTGAGTTGCTTTTCGGTGAAGCCATCCGTCAGCAGCAAGACCGGCGCGCGTTCCAAAGCAGCGCAGGCAATGCCATTCAGCGCATTCATCAGCCCCGGCCCCTTGGTGGTCAGCACCACGCCGGGCGCACCGGTCACTTCTGCATCCGCCACCGCCATCATCGCCGCATTACCCTCATGCCGCGCCAGGATGAAGCGAATGCCGAAACGCTCAGCCGCCGCGATGATATCCAGCGAAGAACCACCGCCCGGCACGCCATAGATGCGCTTCGTGCCGCGCCGCGCGAGTGCGGCCAGCAAATACTCAGCGGTATTCATGTACGTGCCCGATCCGGCCAGAAACGCACACCAGCGCGCGCAAGGCCACCGCCAAGACCAATCGCCGTGCCATCCGCGCGCCAGCAGGCCGCACCTTCCATGCTGCCATCGGCGTGGAAGGCAATGGCATTCATCCCGCCACCAACATGCGGCATGGAGGAGATTTGGTGCCCGCGCTTGCCGAGTGCTTCCAGCACCAAAGCATCAATGGCCGGCTCCACCTCCACCGCAGCCCCTTGCGTCCATAGTCGCGGCGCTTCCACCGCTTCCTGCAGCGACATGCCGTGATCCACCAGATTGAGGAAACCCTGCATGACAGAACCAAAAATCCGCAAACCACCCGGCATGCCAAGCGCATAGGCGGGCTTGCCATCCTTCAGCGCAATCAGCGGCGCCTGGGATGTGGTGATGCGCTTGCCGGGTGCCACTGACAAAGCCTTGCCGGGGCGTGGGTCAAACAGCGCCATGTAATTGTTCGGGATCAGCCCCGTGCCCGGCACCAGGAAGCGCGCGCCGAAAAGCGAATTGATGGTCTGCGTCGAGCAAACAATATTGCCCTGATCATCCGCGACCGTGACATGGGTGGTATTGGCGCTTTCACCTGGGCCAACACCCGGCCCCCAGGCTTGCGCGCGCGCCATATCCAAGGCGGCGCGGCGTTCATCGCCATAGGCGCGCGAAATCAGCCGTGCGACGGGCACATCCACAAAGGCCGGGTCGGCGGTGGCGGCGGCGCGATCAGCGAAGGCAATCTTCAGGGCCTCGGCCAGCAGATGCAGCGTATCGGCGCTGCCAAAGCCCATCCCGTGCAGATCGAAGCCTTCCAGGATATTCAGCATTTGCAGCACATGCACACCGGAAGAAGCCGGTGGCGGTGGCAGCAACACCTCATAGCCACGATAGGGGCCGCGCAAGGGCGCGCGTTCAATCGTCGCGAAATCGGCGATATCGGCCGCCGAGATAATGCCGCCGGCCTTCCTGATGCCATCGGCAATCGCGCTGCCCAAGGCGCCCTTCAGCACGCCCGAACCTTCGCGCGCAATCAGCGTGAGGGTTTCGGCATATTCGGCCTGGATCAGTCGCGCCCCTGGCTTGATCGGTGCGCCACCAGGCAAAAGCAACGCGGCAATGGCGGGATCGCGCGCCAGATCATGTGCCGCTTCATTGATGCATTCCGCCAGATAGGGCGTGACGTTAAAGCCGCGCGCCGCATGGCGGATGGCCGGTGCCATCACATCGGCCAGGGACATGCTGCCGAAGCGCGCCAAGGTTTCGCACCACGCGCGCAGATTGCCCGGCACCGCGACGGAAAGCGGGCCGACGATATTGGTGCGGCCTGTCGCTTCGAAATTCATCGCATTGGCCGGTTCGGCCGGTGAGAACATATCGGCGCGTGCGGCGGCGGGGGCGGTGGAAAGCCCATCAATCACCGTGTGCCGTCCATCTGGCAGGCGCAGATGCGCCATGCCGCCACCCAATATGCCGACCATCATGGGTTCCACCACGGTCAGCGTAAACAGGGCGGCGATGGCGCCATCCACCGCATTGCCGCCGGCGGCCAGCATTTCCGCCCCCGCCGCAGAAGCGAGCGGGTGGTTCGTCACCACCATGCCGCGTGTGCCTATGGCCGGGCGCTTATCGGTGGTGAAACGCGAAGCTGCGCGTGCGCGCCAATCCTGAGTCATACGATTTTCTTTCTATTGCCGTACCCGCATGAGCATGAGCGCGCCAACCGCCGCCACACCCAGCAAGGCCGTGAACCACAAGGACGCCGCGCCGAAATCATCCAGCAGCAGCCCAAACAACAAGGGCGCGAAAGCCTGTGAAGCCCGCGCCGGCGCGGTGATGAAGCCCTGGCGTTGGCCATAGCCAATGGGACCAAACAGCGCCAAGGGCAGCGTGCCGCGTGTGATGGTCAGCAACCCATTACCCGCGCCATGAATAATCACAAACAGCGCGGCAAAGGGCGCGCCCAGCGCCATCAGCACCGCCACTGCCACCGGATGCGCGCCCGCGGCGATGCGGGCGGAAAAAAGCGGGTTCATGTTGCGCATGATGGTGAATTCAACGATGCGCGCCGCTACCTGTGCTGGGCCCATCAGCGCGCCGGCTGCAATCGCCGCCGCCAGCGAGGTGCCGGCGGATTGCAACAAGCCCGGCAAATGCGCGCCAAGCGCGGTGGAGCTGAAACTTGCGGTCGCCAGCACGAAAGCCAGCAGGATCATGTTGCGCTTCTGGTCGCGCATTTCCTCGGCGGATAATGGCGGCACGGCTGCCTTGGGCGGTGGCGGCGGCGCTTTCGGGATCAGCAGGCGATTGAGCGGCAGGCAGATGAAAAGATGCAAGGCCACCCAGCCCAAGCAGGCGCCGCGCCAGCCCCATTCCGCTTCCATCAGCGCGGAAAGCGGCCAACCTACCGTACTGGCAAAGCCCGCAATCAGCGTAATGCCGGTGATGCTGTTGCGCGCATCCTTGCCGTAAAGCCCGGCAAGGGTCGCAAAAGCCGCATCGTAAAGCCCCATCGCCATGGCGATGCCGATGATGAACCAACTCAGGATCAGCAAGGGCAGACCATTGGCAAAGGCCATGATCAGCAGGCCGAGGATGAAAATGAGATTGGAAATCGCCAGCACATCGCGCCCGCCGCGTTGGTCAATCGCGCGGCCGGCGGCGGGGCCGAGTAACGCGGTCAGCAGCAGGGAGCCCGAAAACACTCCAAAGACCATGGCGCGCGAAAGGCCAAGATCCTCGGCGATTGGCGCGGCCAGAATTGCCGGCAGGTAATAGGAAGACCCCCAGGCCAGGGTCTGGGTGGTGCCAAGCACCGTCACCACCCTGGCCTTGGAAGCGGTTGCGCTCATGGAAAAAAGCCCAAGCGCGCGATCAATCCGTAATCGCGCGGCCGCGCGCCTTGGCGTAGCGCTCCGCAAAACGGCCCTTCACTTCCGGGTTGATGATACGCGGCGGCATTTTGGCGGCGGCGCAGGCGGAAAAGGCTTCCGCCGCAATGCGCGTGATCATGGACCGGCTTTCATGCGTCACACCCGCCGTGTGCTGCGTGCAAATCACCGCCGGGTGCCATAATAGCGGGTGATCCTTGGGCGGCGGTTCCTGTTCCCAGACATCCAAACCGGCCGAGGCCAATTGGCCAGATTCCAGCGCCGCCAGCACAGCGTTTTCATCATGGATGGAACCACGCGCGGTGGTCACCAGAATGGCGCCCTTCTTCATGCCGGCCAGCGCCTTGGCATCAATAATGGCGCGGCTTTCGGGTGTTAAGGGGCAATGCACACTAACGATATCGGATTGCGCCAGCAATTCGGCCAGCTCCACCTTCTCCGCCCCGCGCTTAGCGATGGTGTCGGCATCCACATAGGGGTCATAGGCCAGCACGCGGCAATTGAAAGCGGCCTTCACAATGGCGGTGGTGCGCGACCCGACATTGCCAATGCCAATCACGCCAACCGTCTTATCGAGCAGATTATTGCCCATGAAGACCTCGCGGCGCTTGGCTTCGCCCGCGCGCATGGCGGCGTGGGTCTGTGGCATTTTCTTGATCAGTGCCAGCATCATGCCAACGGCGTGTTCCGCCACGGCTTCGGCATTGCCGCCGGCCTGGTTCACCAGCAGCACGCCGGCCTTTGTGCAGGAATCTGGGTTGATCGTGTCATAGCCCGCGCCCTGGGATGCGACCATCAGCAGGTTGGGCAGGTGCTGCAGCAGCGTATCATTCACGTGAAACGCCTTGGGCAATTCATCGCGTGATGCACGCACATAATAGCCATCGCATGTGGCAAGTTCCGCGAGCGCGGCCTCTTCACCGTTATCAAGAGAAAGCCGCACCACTTCCAAAGCAGGATCGGCAGTGGCGGTTTCCAGAAAGCTTGGATGCGGCACGCGTTCCAGATAGGCGACGCGGAATGGCTTATTGACTGCGGACAAGTTCACTTCCCCCAATTTTTCGATAGGGGGATGCTAGACCCGGTTTTACGGATACGCCAAGCCGGGGTTCACCGCTTCACCGTCAGCAGATAGGCCACGATATCATCCAACTCCTCCCGGCTCAGGCGGTAATCGGGCATATTCGCATGCGGCGTGCGCAAATACGCGCGCAGCGACATGGAAGTTGTGGAAGGCAGCGCGGCAATGGCGGCGAAGCTTGGCGCGATATCGGTCGCGGGGCCAGGGCCGCCCGGCGCGATGCGGTGGCAATTGGCGCACCAGGTCGCGGCCAGGCGCTGCCCGGCAATGGGGTCGCCCGGTTCCATCTGCGCCAGCGCCACACCCGGCAAAGCCGCCAATACGCATGCGATCAGCCAATGGCGCATTTTGATCCTCCTGCTGCTGGGTGGCCCTGCCTCAGGCAAGGTAATTGCCCCCATTGATGTGATAAACCTGACCCGTGATCCAGGCGGCTTGATCAGACGCAAGATAAAGCATCAACCCTGCGATTTCTTCCGGCCGCCCCATCCGCCCCAGCGGGATTTGCTGCGCCATCACCGCAAGCTCCGCTTCGCTATTGCCGTAGCGCGGCTGGGCGGTATCGGTCAGCCCCGGCGCGATGGCGTTCACGCGAATGCCATGGGGCGCAAGCGACAGGGCCATTGACCGTGTCATCCCGATAATCCCGGCCTTGGTCGCGGTATAATGCACCCCAAGCGGCGCCCCCCGGACCGAGGATGACGACAGATTGATGATCACCCCCTTGATCCCAGCGGCCACCATGGCGCGCGCCGCTGCCTGGGCGCAAAAGGCGCTGCCTTTCAGGTTCACGGAAATCACCCGGTCCCATTCGGCTTCTGTCATGTCCAGAAACTCCACGCGCGGGAAAATGCCGGCATTATTCACCAGCACATCAATCCGCCCGAGTGTGGCCACTGTCTGTTCCACCAGGGCGGCGGCACCTGCGGCGGTGCCGACATCGCCCCGGATCAGCGCTGCACGGCGGCCTGCGGCGCGGACCTCAGTCGCGACGGCCTCGGCCTGGGCCTGATCATCCAGCCAATTGATCGCGACATCATGCCCCGCCGCCGCCAGGGCGCGCGCCGCGGCGGCCCCAATGCCCTGCTGCGCGCCGGTTACCAGCGCCACCCGTGTTTCGCCTGCCATGGTCTGAACCCCCGCTTTCGCGGTCAGGCTAGGCGCAAAAGGCGGGATTGTCTTGAGGGCTTGCCCCGGCGCGCGCCCGGTGGCACCCCTTGGCAGGAGAGGGAGGCGGCGCAGTGGATATTGCTGGGATATTCTCGTTGCAGGGGCGCGTGGCGCTGGTGACTGGTGCGTCCGGCGTTTTGGGCGCTCATTTCGCACGGGTTTTGCATGGCGCTGGGGCTTCCGTGGCCTTGGCTGCGCGGCGCGAAGCTGCGACTGGGACATTGGCCGCCGAATTGGGGGTGCGCGCCGTATCCGTCCCCTTGGATGTGACAGCGCCCGAGACCATTGCGCCCGCCTTTGCTGCCGCGGAAGCCGCCTTTGCTGCGCCCTGCGACATTCTGGTGAATAATGCCGGCATCGCCGTAACCAAGCCTGCCTTGCAACAAAGCGCGGAAGATTGGGATTCCGTCCTGGATGTGAATCTGCGCGGTTGCTTTCTGGTGGCGCAGGAAGCCGCCAAGCGCCTGGTGGAAGCGAAGCGTCCGGGCGTGGTGGTGAATATTGCCTCCGTCCTTGGGGAGCGCATCATTCCGGGTGTGGTTGGCTATACCGCCGCCAAGGCCGGGCTATTGCACATGACGCGCCATTTGGCGGTGGAATGGGCGCGGCATGGCATTCGGGTGAATGCGATTGCGCCTGGCTATATCGCCACCGATATCAATCGTGAGTTCTTCGCCTCCGATGCTGGGCAGGCGATGATCAAACGCATCCCGCAGCGCCGGCTTGGCGCTGCCGAGGACCTTACCGGGCCGCTTTTGCTGCTCGCTTCCGATGCCGGGGCGTATATGACCGGCGCGGTGGTGACCGTGGATGGCGGCCATTCGATCAACCCGCTTTAGGTATTGGTGTCATGGAATTTTCTCTGCCCCCCGAAATTGACGATATGCGCCGACGCATCCGCCGCTTTGTGGATGAAAAACTGATCCCGCTGGAAGCGGACCGCGCGAATTTCGATGAGCATGAAAACATCGCGCCGCATGTGCTGGCGGAAATGCGCAAGGCCGCCAAGGCGGAAGGGCTTTGGGCGCTGCAAATGCCGAAGCGCTTGGGGGGCCAGGAATTGCCGCGCATTGGCATGGCCGCCTGTTATGAGGAAATGAACAGGTCCATCTTCGGGCCGGTGGTGTTCAATAGCGCCGCGCCGGATGACGGCAATATGATGATCCTGGATCGGGTTTTGCCCGAAGCGATGAAGCCGCGTTGGTTGCACCCGATTGTGAATGGCGATGTGCAATCCGCCTTCGCCATGACGGAACCGGATGGCTGCGGTTCAGACCCGAACTTGACCTATACCAAGGCAGAACGCGTCGGCAATGATCGCTGGCGCATCACCGGGCGCAAATGGTTCATCACCGGCGCCGGCAATGCCAAGATTTTCATCATCATCGCGCGTACATCCGATGACCCGCGCAAGGGGCTTTCGGCCTTTCTGTTCAGCGCTGATCAACCGGGTTGGAAGATCGTGCGCCGCATCCCGATCATGGGGCCGGAAGAACATGGCGGGCATTGCGAATTGGAATTCGACGGGTTGGAAATCCCGAATGAGCATTTGTTGATGGGCGAAGGCGATGGGCTGAAGCTCACGCAAATGCGCCTTGGGGTGGCGCGGCTGACGCATTGCATGCGCTGGCTGGGCTTGTCTCGGCGTGCTTTGGAAATTGCCATGGAACGCATCGGCCAGCGTGATTCCTTCGGCATGAAGCTGATTGACCGCGAAAGCGTGCAGGGGCTGGTTGGCCAGGCGGCGATGGAAATCGAGATTGGCCGGCTGCTGACCATGAAGGCGGCCTGGGTGCTGGACCAGGGAGGCTTCGCGCGAAAGGAAGTTTCCATGGCGAAGATCGTGGTCGCGGATGCCTTGCAGAAATCTGTGGATACGGCGCTGCAATTGCTGGGTGCGCGCGGCTATTCCAAGGATACGGTGATTGAATGGATGTATCGCTATGCCCGCCAGGCACGGCTGGTGGATGGCGCATCCGAAGTGCATCGCATGGTGCTGGCCAATACCTTGCGGGCGGAGGGTTCTGGATTCTTCGCCTGGGGTCCGCCCAAGCATGGATGAGGCGCGGCGCGCAAAACTGACGGATTGGCTGCGCGGGGCGACCGGCGCGGCTGATCTTGAACTTGGCGCCATGGCCTTGCTTTCCGGCGGTGCCATTCAGCAGAATTGGGCCTTGGATGTGAAGCATGCCGGGCGTGATGAAGCCTGGGTGCTGCGCACCGATAATGCTGCGACCTTGGCAGTTTCCCTGCCGCGTACAGCGGAATTCGCGCTGTTGAAAGCGGCCTTTGGCGCCGGCGTGACAGTGCCGGAACCGCTTTATCTGTGTGAGGATACCGGCATTCTGGGCGCGCCGTTTTTCATCATGCGTCGTGTACAGGGCATTGCCGCTGGGCACCGCGTGGTGAAAAGCGAAACGCTTTGCGGTGGGCGGGATTCAGCGGTGCAAGCACTTGGGCGCGAATTGGCGCGCATTCATCGAATCACGCCGCCGCGAGCGGAGTTGGCGTTTTTGGGCGCGCCGGCGGATGATGCTTGCCTAGCTTTCGTGGCGGAACAACGCCGCGCGCTGGACCGGCAGGCGCTGCCGCGCCCTATCCTGGAATGGGGCTTGCGGCATTTGGAACGCACCGCGCCACCGCCCTTGCCGCCCGTGCTGAACCATAATGATTTCCGCACCGGCAATCTGATGCTGGCTGAAGCGGGCGTGACGGCGGTGTTGGATTGGGAATTCGCTGCCTGGGGCGAACCGCATGCGGACCTCGGCTGGTTCTGCGCCAAATGCTGGCGCTTCGGCAGCGCTTTTGAGGCAGGCGGCATTGGTACGCGAGAAGCTTTCTATGCCGGCTATGCCGCGGAGGCCGGCCATGCGGTGGATGCGGCGCGCGTGACCTGGTGGGAATTGGCCGCGCATATCCGCTGGGCCGTGATTGCGATTGATCAGGCGGAACGGCATTTGTCCGGCAAGGAAACCAGCCTGGAACTGGCGCTCACGGGCCATATTGTGCCGGAGCTTGAATGGGAAATCCTGAACATGACGGGGGTGCCCGATGCAGCGTGAAGCCCCGGAAGGGCCGGGACTGCTGGCAACCGCCCGTGATGCGTTGTTGCAGGAGATCCTGCCGAAGCTTTCCGGCACGGATGCCTTCACTGCGCGCATGATCGCCAATGCCATGGCGATTGCGGCGCGAGAGGCGGCGCAGGATGAGGCTTGGGTCACTGCAACGCGCGCTGCCATGCAGCGCCTGACGGGCGCGACTGACGCACCGGATCGTGCCCTTGCTGCTGCTATTCGCGCGGGCGCCTTTGATCCAGGCAACGCGCATCACGCGGAAGTGGCAGAAATGTTGCGCAATGCGGCGCGGATGCGTTGCGCCATCAGCGCGCCACGGGTTTTGGGAAAGGGCTGAAGCATGCAGGATGATTTGCCGAAAACCGCCGCCAATCATGTGGCGCTTTCGCCGGTTTCCTTCCTGCCGCGTGCGGCGCATATCTGGGGCAAGCGTATCGCCATCATTCATGGCGCGCGGCGCATCACCTATGCGCAGTTTCTGGAACGCAGCCGGCGCCTGGCATCCGCCTTGCGCGATGCTGGGATTGCGCCGGGTGATGTGGTGGCAGCACTTTTGCCGAATATCCCGGAAATGCTGGAGGCGCATAATGGCGTGCCGATGGCGCATGCCGTGCTGTGCCCCATCAATACGCGGCTGGATGCGGCAACAGTACGCTTCATTCTGGGCCATTCCGGCGCAAAAATCCTGCTGCTGGACCGTGAATTTGCCGCGCTGACGCATGCAGCCTTGGAAGGGATGGAAAACCCACCGAGCGTCATCATTATTGATGATCCCGAAGGCCCGGGTGGTGCAGCGATTGACGCAATGCCTTATGAGGAATTCATCGCCGGCGGTGATCCCACCTTTTCTGTGACGCCACCATCAGATGAATGGGCGGCCATTA
>JADCEV010000151.1 GCA_020249865.1 Roseomonas sp.
CAGCGCCGCGCACATCCTCAATCACTGTCGGATGCTTGGAGGCGAGAGCGAGCAGGCAGCGCCACAAATGCCGAGCCACCTGATCCACACGCTCCAGGAAGCCGGGGGCAGAGACCACATCCATCACCGCATTGCCGGCGGCGCAGGCAAGCGGCCCGCCACCATAGGTGGAACCATGCGTGCCGGGCTTCAGATGCTTCGCCACATGTTCCTTGGCGAAAATGCCGCCCAGCGGGAAGCCGCCGCCAATGCCCTTGGCAGAGGACATGACATCGGGTTCGATCCCGGCCCATTGATGAGCCCACATCTTGCCGGAACGGCCCATGCCGGTCTGCACTTCATCCAGTGCCAGCAGCAGCCCGTATTCATCGCACATGGCACGCAATTCGCGCAGGAAACGCAGCGGCGCGGGGCGCACGCCACCTTCACCCTGCACGGGTTCAATCAGCACGCCGGCGGTATTGGGGCCAATCGCGTCACGCACCGCATTCATATTGTCGAAGGGCACATGGTCGAAGCCTTCAACCGGCGGGCCAAAGCCGGCCAGGTATTTCTCATTCCCCGTGGCGGCCAGCGCGGCCATGGTGCGGCCATGGAAGGCGCCATCAAAGCAGATCAAACGGTAGCGTTCCGGATGGCCGTTTTCCGCATGGTATTTGCGGACAGCCTTGATCATCCCCTCATTGGCTTCGGCACCTGAATTGCAGAAGAACACACTATCGGCGAAGGAGCTCTCCACATGCCGCCGCGCCAGCGTTTCTGCCTGCGGAATGCGATACAGGTTGGAGGCATGAATGATCTTGCCCGCCTGTTCCGCAATCACCCGCGTCAGGTGCTGATGGCCGTGACCGAGTGAGGAAGTGGCGATGCCCGCGCCGAAATCCAGGAAACGTCGGCCATCTTCCGTCCAAAGTCGCGCGCCTTCGCCCCGCTCAAAAGCAAGGTCGGCACGGTTATAGGTCGGCATCAGGGCGGGAATCACGTTTCCAGTCTCCAGCACAACCGGCCCGGGCGCAGGCGACCATCGCCCCACCAAGGACCGGAAAGGCGAAACTTGCCGGAAAAGCGCGCAAGATGAAAGGGGAAGCGGCGAAAAACCCCCTTATTCGCCGATATTCATCAAGGCGCCCCGCACACGCGCGGCCTGGAATTGCGCCATGAAAAGCCAGGCGGCCAGCCCAAGCCAGATCAGATCAAGCCCAAAGGCATAGGCCAGATGATCCCAGGCGAAGCGCCCTTCCAGCAGTGAGGCGCGCATGCCTTCAAACACATGGGTTGCTGGAATGGCCAGCGAGATCGGCTGCAACCAGGCGGGCAGCACTGATACCGGGTAAAACACCGCCGAAAACGGTGCCAGGCCGAACAACACGCCCCAGGCCAAAGCCTCGGCCCCCGCGCCATGGCGCAGGATCAGCGCCGTCACCCCCAGCGCCACGGCCCAACCCATGGCCATGAGTGCGGCGAAGTAAAGCACGAGGCCCGGCCCCAGGGTCCAAATGCCAAAGCCATAGAGCAGGAAGGCGAGCAGAATGGCCGGTCCCACGCCAATCGCGGTGCGCAGGATGCTCATGGCGACCAGGCCCGCCACCAATTCATGCGGGCGCAGAGGTGCGACGAAAATATGGCCCAGATTGCGCGACCAGATTTCCTCCAGGAAGGAAATGGCGAAGCCCATTTGGCTGCGCAGCGTTACTTCCCACAGCAGCACACCGCCCAGCAGCACGCCGGCAGTGACACTGGCGGTATTGTTCTGCACGCCGGCAAGCCAGGCGGTGACAAAACCCCAGACCAGCATTTGCAGCACGGGCCAATACATCAGTTCCAAAACGCGCGGCCAGGAACGCCGATACAGCGCCAAATGCCGATACATCAGCCCCCAGACGCGCCGCGCAGCGCCGCTCATGCCGCGCGCCCCTGGCCGCGGGCGATATCCAGAAACACCTGTTCCAAATCATCGCGGCCATAGCGGGAGATCAAGTCATTGGGGCTGCCCTGGTCCACAATCCGCCCGCCCTTCAGCATCAGGACATGATCCGCAAGGCGTTCAACCTCAGCCATGTTGTGGCTCGCGAGCAGAATGGCCGCGCCGGCTTCCGCGCGGTAATCTTCCAGAAGGCTTCGCACCCAATCGCCCGTATCGGGGTCAAGGCTTGCGGTGGGTTCATCAAGCAGCAGCAATTCCGGCCGATTGATCAGGGATTTCGCTAGTGCCACGCGGGTTTTTTGCCCGGCCGAAAGCTGCCCCGCGGGCCGGTCCAGAAAGCCGGTCAATTGCAGGCGCTCCGCCAATTCCGCGATGCGATCCTGCGCATGCGGCACGTTATAGAGATGCGCATAAACGCCAAGGTTTTCGGCAACCGTCAGCCGATGCGGCAGCGCGACATAGGGCGAGGAAAAATTCATGCGCGCAAGTGCGGCGAAACGGTCCCGCGCCATGTCATGGCCCAGCACCACAACCCGCCCCGCACTTGGCACCAAAAGGCCGAGCAGCATGGCAATGGTGGTGGATTTGCCGGCACCATTGCCGCCCAGCAGCGCCCAGGTGCTACCGGCGGGTTGGACAAAATCGAGGCCTGCCACGGCGGGCGGGTCGCTGTCCTTGTAGGTTTTCGACAGACCCTCGGCCTGGATCGCGGGAATCAACATGGGGGGCATATCGGCCCAAAGCGGCGTTTCGCCAAGTCAGGCCGGATCAGGCCGCCGGGCGCTGGCTTTCGATCAGGCGGCCCTGGAACATGCGAATGCCCACTTCCCAACCCCAGGCAATGGCCGCCGGGCGATCCGCCCCGGCCAAAATCACATGTTCGGCCGCCTGGGCAATCTTTTTGCGGAGATCCGCCGTTGCAGCGCTATCGGCGCCGGGAAATTCCCCGGACCATTTGAGGCGCAGAAAATCAAAGCCCCCGCGTAAGCCGGACATGACCGTGGCAGCAAAGGGGGAAGCCGCTTCAATCATCAGCCGATAGCCACGCGCCTTCGCGAAATGGCGCGCCAGCTCGAACAGATCGGGCGCGGCCAGCACATCTTCCGCATCCAGCCCGATAATCAGCTTATGCCGCTGGCTTTGCGGCATGAGGGAGTCAAGCCGAAGGAATTCTGTCGAAAAAAGACTTTCGACGCGCAGCGGCAGCGCGAGTGCGCGCATGTGGCGCAATTCCTCAGGCCGGGCAATATCGCTCAATTGCCGCCGGTCAATGCACTGTATCAGCCTTTGCGCAAAGGCTGGCGTCAATGAGATGTCATAGCCCGGCAGCAGCCTTTCGCAGACTTCAGCAAGCTCAGCGCGGCGATCTTCCCAAAACAGCTTGGTGTTTTGCCCGCCGGGCTCAAGCCAGCAAACCTTCTGACGGCGGAAAAAGATACTGAGATCAGCCGTGGTCAAGCCGCGCTCCGCCGAGGCCAGCGCTGCCGCGTCAACCATGCGGTTTTCCGGTTCCTCCAGCGCCATGGCCCGCATGGCCGCCACCATGCCAAGGCTGTCTTCGACCGCTGCCATGACCGCGGCTGCCTGCTGCGGCAGGCGCAGCATATAGACCGCCTTTTCAGCTTCCTCAGGTTCCAGCATGGACAGCAGGGTTTGCCGCTGCTGTTCCAGCGCATCGCTTGCATTGGGCAGACCAATCGCCACCAGATCACCGCCCGGCAATTTGAAACCCCTGATCCGGGCCGTGCTGTTCAAGGGTTCCCAGGCTTCGCGCAGCAATTCCGCCCTTGTGCCGAAACGACGGGCGCGCGGCAGGGCCGAAAATCGCAGCATGAGCACCAGGCGCTCCTCACCCAGGGCGACGGCGTCGCGAATGGCATTGGAAAGCGCCACAGCCCCAAGAGCTTCAACCGGCAAGGCCGCAGCTGTGGGGGCAACAGAACTCATGAATGACCCTCGGGCAATACGGCTTCCAGCAAAAGGGGCTTGTGGCAGCCGAGCCGATCGAAGGGGGAGGTCGCAAGCCCGCGGGCGCGACATTCCGAACGCAGGCAGCGCGTGGCTTCACTGCAGTATTCCATGCGGCTTGCGGCGATGACGTCTTCAATCCATGGGCCGCTGTAAAGGTAAATGCCCTGGCTGAGGCCCCAGAGAAGAGCGGCTTCACCATCGCAGCCATCCAGGATGACGCGCGCCGAATCAAGGCGCCGCAAGACCCTGAGTGATTGCGTATCATCCAGGGCCGGCGACCAATCCATGATCAGCCAATCCGCCGGCAGGGCATCCGATTCAACCAGGGAAAGTGCTGATGCCGAAAGCCCTGAAATGGCGATGCCCCAGGCCTGTTGCTGCAGCGCCTGCCGCCTGGTGGCCAGGTTGCTGACGGAAATGGCCTCATGCAGGGCAAGTGTCGCGTAAAGGGCGGGGGCGGCGGCGGGCAGCTGGTCCTCTTCCGTCTCCGCCGGCATGGGAGGCAGCAGATCGGGCGGCAAATCGAGCAATAGCGGGGCGATGGGCCCACCGCCCATCAGGGATTTGCGCGTACCCTCATCACCAAGCGCTTCCAGGACGCGTTTTTGCAGCGAGGATTGCGCGTGGCGCAGCAGCGCCCGATCCTCGGCAATGCTGCCAAGGTGCTTCCGCAGGGCTGTGTGGTCCAAGCCAAGACGCTGGAACACCAATTTGGGCAGCCTTGTGTCGGTAATGCCAACAATGCTTTGCCGCCGATAGACTTGCGCGAGGTTGATCCGATCCAGACGCGCATCGAGGTTGAGCGGTGAGATCGGCTCCGGCGCGGGCACTTCCAGGAATTGTGGCAGGCGGGCTGCATTCAATATGCTGATCAGCATGTGCTTGGATGCTGGCAGCGGCAATAAATGCACTGCTGTCTTGCCCAAGATTTCCTCCAGCAGAAGCTGAAGCTTGCCCGCTTCGAAGCTCGGCAGTTCCGTCAGCAGCCAATCATGCGGGGCGATTTCAACCAAAGAGCCGCCTTTGACATCAACCGCTTCCCGCATCAGGGCAAAAACCAGGCGCTGTGCTTCCGGCCGCGTGCCGGGAGAGACGCGCACAGCCGCGCGCCCGCCTTCATCGCGCAAGGCGCGCCTAAGTGCGTCCTGCAAGGACGCCTGGCTGAGCTGCAACTCAGGGGTGGCGGGGCGGATACTGGGCATATGTTCGTTATTTCTAACAGAAACCTACTAGCAAGGCGTATAAATTTGATCCACCACGATCCTTAGAGCAGATCACGTTCAGATGGAATCACCTGAACATGTGAAGATGCTCGAAAAACAACGGCTTAGACCGTGTTGCGTGAACCCACGTGAACGCAACATGCTCGCACGGTCCGGTCGCTGCTGTCGGTTCCCGATAGCAGCGTGAATCGGCTCACCAAATATAGGGCGAGTGGGGCGCGGGGGCAGTTCTGGATTGGAAAAGGGCAGCATAAATCGCTCCGCCGGCTTGTTTTGGCGTGGCTGGTTGCCTGCTTCGACCCCTGCCCGTGCGTTTTACCCCTTCGCTTTCGTCAAAAAATGCCTATATTAAAAACTATTCATTTTGGGAGGTCCCGAATCCAATGCGTCGTCCCGGTTACCTAGTCACCGCTTTTGCGGCCCTGGCCATGGTTTTGGTCCCGGCCTTGGTTGAGGCCAAGCCGGGCGGAGGCTCATCTTCCGGCAGCCGCGGCAGCCGGACCTATTCCGCGCCGCCGCCGACCCAAACCGCGCCCAATACCGCGCGCCCGATGGAGCGCACGGCAACCCAGCCTTCCGGTCCGCAACAGGCCGGCGCGCCCGCGCGCCCAGGCATGCCGCCGCAAGCGCAGCCGCAGCGTTCCTTCATGGGCGCGCTGGCGGGTGGCCTGCTTATGGGCGGCCTGATCGGCATGCTCTTTGGTGGCGGGCTGCTGGGTGGCATCGGTGGCTTCGGCGCCGTGCTGGGGATGTTGCTGCAAGTGGCGCTGATCGGCGGGCTGATCTATCTGGCCTTCCGGCTGTTCCGTCGTCGCCAGCCCGCCCCCGCCATGGCCGGTCCTTCCGGCTATGCGCGCCAGATGGAGCCCGCGCCGATGGGTGGTGGCGCAGCCTCCGCCGGTGCCTATGCCGCGCCGACGCGTGATGTCCAGCTTACCCAGCAGGATTATCAGGCCTTTGAGCGTGCCTTGATTGAGGTGAATGCCGCCTGGTCGCGCCGCGACCTGAAGGGCCTGCGCGATTTCGCCACGCCCGAGATGGTGGGCTACTTCGCGCAGGATTACCGCGATCTGGATGCGCGCGGCTGGCGCAATGAAACGCGCGATGTGAAGCTGGAGGGCGGCGATCTGTCCGAGGCCTGGCATGAGGATGGGGTGGATTACGCCACGGTTGCGATGCGCTTCAGCCTGCTGGATGCCACTTTTGAGGAAGCGACCGGCAAGCTTGTTGAAGGCAGCACGACCGAGCGCCAAACCTCTACCGAGATGTGGACCTTTGTGCGCAGCGGTCCTGAGGAGCGCTGGCTGCTCTCAGCCATTCAGCAGACCAGCTGAATCCTTGTTGCCGGCATGGCCAGTGCCATGCCGGCGATGATTTCCCCCGGTTCGGCTTTGGTGTAGGTCGGCCGCGTGGTGCAGGAACCCTTTCAATATCGCGTGCCGCTGCGAAGGCGTGGGCTGATCGGCCTTGCTGCCGGTGTGGTGCTGGCCTGTCCCGCCCTGGGTCAGCAGCGGTTTCCCGAACGTCCGATACGCATGATCGTGCCATGGGCGCCCGGTGGCCCCACGGATGCGCAAATGCGCGCCTTATGCGAAGCGGCCGGGCGGCGCCTGGGTCAACCGGTGCTGGTGGAAAATCGCCCAGGGGCGGGCGGAACGCTGGGCGCCTTGCATATGGCGCGGGAAGCGCGGCCGGATGGCTATACGCTCGGCCAAATGCCCAATGGTGTGTTTCGCCTGCCCGCGCTGACGGATCGCCCCCTATGGGACCCGATGCGCGACTTCACCTATATTCTGCGTCTTGTTGGCTATATGGGCGGCATCGTCGTGCGCGCCGATGCGCCTTGGCGTGATCTTGCTGCCCTGCTGGCCGATGCGCGCGCCAATCCAGGCAAGTTCAGCTATGGCACGCCGGGCGCGCTGACATCCGATGTGCAAATGACCCAGCTTGCCCGCATGGCCGGCATTGATTGGGTGGCGGTGCCGTTTCGCGGCGCGGCACCCAATCTGCAAGCGCTGCTTGCGGGCGACATTCATTTCTCTGCCGAAACAAGCGCCTGGGCGGAAATGGCGCTTGATGGCCGGGTGCGGCCGCTGGCGCTTTGGATGCGCGAACGCGCGGCGCGCTTTCCCGCCGTACCGACATTGATGGAACTCGGCTTTCCCATTGATGGGGAGAGCAGCTACGGCATCGCCGGCCCGCGCGGCATGGACCCGGCAGTGGTTGCCGTTCTGCATGACGCGTTTCGCGATGCGCTGCATGATCCCGCCCATCTAGCCGTGATTGCGCGCTTCGATATGCCGCTGCGCTATTTGGACGCTGCCGCCTATCGCGCCCATGTCGCGGCAGAAAATGAGGCGGAGCGGCGCCTGATGATCGAAATTGGCGCGCCGCGCACCTGAGAGCGCTTAGCCAAGCCCCATCACGCGCGGCAACCACAGCGCCAAATCCGGCACGGTCATGACCGCGACAGCCGAAAGCAACATGGCCAGCACCAGCCAGATCACCCAGGGCACGGTGCTTTCCATGGAAACACCGGCAATCCGGCAGGACACCATGAGGTTCACCGCCATGGGCGGCGTGAATTGGCCGATGGCGATCATCATGGTCAGCACCACGCCAAACCAGGTCAAATCCCACTGAAACGCAGCGGCAATCGGCAGCAGCAGCGGCAGCAGGATCAAAAAGATTGAAATGCCATCCAGAAACATGCCGACAATGATCAGAAAAATCGTGAGCAGCGCGAGTGTACCGGCCGAGCCAAGCCCAAGCCCCACCACCCATTCCACAATCGGGCGCACAATGCCAAGCGTACTGGTGGACCAGGCAAAGACCGTCGCCAAGGCAATCACAATCAGGATAACGGCGGAGATTTCCCCGGCCTCCACCAGCATTTCATAGACATCGCGCAGCTTCAGGCTGTGATAGACGAAAAAGCCGATGAAAAGCCCGTAAAATACCGCGACCACAGCGGCTTCCGTTGGCGTAAAGAACCCAAGGCGCATGCCGCCCAGGATCACCACCGGCGCCATCAGCCCCCAAAACGCGTCCTTGAAGCTTTGCCAGACGGCAATGGCTTCCTGCTTGCGGGCCTTGCCGCCGAAATCCTTCAGGATGGAAATGATCACCACAGCGGCAATGATGCAAAGCCCCGCCAGAATACCGGGGATCATGCCGGCGGCGAAAATCGCCGGCACCGAGACCCCCGGCACCAGCACGGCATAGACAATAAAGGCGATGGAAGGCGGGATCAGGATATCAGTGGCCGCGGCTGCCCCTACGGTGCTTGCGATGAAAGGCCGCGGATAGCCATCCTCCGCCATGCTTTTCGTCACCACCTGGCCCACCGCCGCGCTGGTGGCGGGGCCTGATCCCGATATGCCGCCAATCACCATGGCGACCAGCACCGCAACAGAAGCCAGCGCCCCGCGCCCAGCACCGACCAGCGCGGTTGCGAAACGCACCAGCCGCAAGGCAACACCGGTGCGGTCAAACACGCTGCCCACCAGCACGAACATGGGAATGGCGATCAGCGGATATTTGGCAATGCCGGCATAGACATTGGTTGGCATCGCCATGATGGATTGATCCGCAAGCCAAATGGCGAAAGCGCCGGCCAGCCCAAGACAAATCGCGACCGGTACGCCGCCCGCGAGCAGCACGGCAAAAGCCAGGAACAGGATGGTCGCGATCATGGTTCAGCCATCCTCACCGCGCGCAAGCCGGATCAGCCGGCCCGTCGCGCGCGCAATCACCAGAAGAGAGATCAGCGGCAGCCAGCCCGTGTAAAGCCATTGCGGATTGCCAAGCCCGTTGGAGAGCACTTCGAAGCGATACTCATCATAGGCCAGTTTGGCGCCAAACACCGCAAGCAGGCCAAAGCAGATAATGGCAAGCAATAGCGCCAGCATTTCCGCCCGGCGCTGCCCAAGCTTGCCCATCAGATCGGTAAAATAGCCAACCCGGATATGCCGCCCGGTTGCGATGGCCAATGCCGCGCCGATCAGCGCCACCACCACCATCAGCACCACGGAATATTCTTCGGTGATGGCAAGCGACACATTCGTCAGGTAGCGCGCCAGCACATTGGCCGCCGTAATCAGCGCCATGGCCGCCATGGCAAGCGCCAGCAGCACGCGTTCGAAACTGAGCGGAATGCGGGTTTTCGGATCCGGAAGCGTTGCCCCCGGATCCAATTCAACACTCATGGCGCGTCAGGCGATGGCGCGCGCGATGGCGGCTTCGGCCTTTTGCACCAACGCAGTGCCGACCGTCTGCGCCCATTTGTCAAAGACGGGCCGCGTGGCGCGGGCAAAGGCCTGCTTTTCAGCCGGCGTCAGTTCCGCCACCGCGACACCGCGGCGGATGCATTCTTCGATGGAAGAACGATCCCCATCAATGCCAAGCCCCTTGCGCGCGGCAGCAATTTGCCTCTGCGCGGCTTCACGCGCGCAGGCGATCACCAGATCGCGATCCGCCGGCGCGAAGCTATCCATCACAGATTTGGAGGCGACAAAAATCGCCGCATCCGCGCAGTAATTCCAGATGGTCAAATGGCGCTGTGCAAGCGTGTCCATCCGGAAACCAAGGAACAGATTGACCGGGTTTTCCTGCCCATCCACCGCGCCGGTGGAAAGCGCGGGTTGCAGATCGGCAAAGGACATTTGCACCGGATTGGCGCCAAGCCCCTGGAAGATTTCACTGAAAATCGCGCCCGCCGCGAAGCGGATTTTCAGGCCGCGCAGATCCTCCGGCCGGCGAATCTCACGCCGGCTATTGGAGATTTCGCGAAAACCATTCTCGCCCCAGGCGACCGGCACAACATCGCGGCTGGTCAGCGTGCCGAACAGATCGCGCCCGACTTCCCCATTGATAATCGCGTCATAGGCGCGGTGATTGGGCATCAGGAAGGGCAGCGAAAAGATGTTCATTTCGCGGATTTGCGGGGAGATATTGATGGTGGAAAACACCGCCATATCAATCACGCCCTGGCGCATGGCGACCAATTCGCGCGTCTGATCGCCGCCGACCAATTGGCTGCCTGGATAGACGCGCATATTGATCCGCCCGCCGGAGCGTTCCGTGACCAGCTCGGCCCAGGTGAAGGCGCCGTCTGATATCGGCAGCGGGCGATTGCCCACGACCGAGACCTTGTATTCGGCGCGGTATTGCCCCTGTGCGCGCGCAATGGCGGGGGCGGCAAGGCCAAGCGCGCCGGCGCCCAGCAGCAGGTTACGGCGCGTCGCGCCCTGGAATGGGGTGGTCATGGCGTTCTTCTCCCTTTGGTTAAGTCCAGACTATGATCCCCACTTGCCTAAGGCGAGCGCCGGAGGCAAGCGAAACATCGCGCGAACCGCCGGAAAGGCGGTGGAAAGATACAGGAGACGCCGCATGATCCCGACTTCCAACCTGGGCGCCATGCTGCTGCAAACCGCCCGCCGCCTGCCGGACCGCCCCGGCCTGATCTGGCGCGATAGGGTCTGGAGCTGGGCAGAAATTGCGGCCCGCGCCGCTGCCGCTGCCGCCGGCTTGCGCGTGCGGGGGATCGGCGCCGGGGATCGCGTGCTGATCCATTCGCGCAACAACAACGCGATTTTTGAAGGCGTTTGGGCCTGTTGGCTGATCGGCGCGGTTTGGGTGCCGACGAATTTCCGCCTGAGCCCGCCCGAAGCCGCCTATCTGGCCGGGTCTTCGCGCTGCAAGGCGCAGATTTTCGACGTGGCCTTCCCGGAACACCGCGCCGCCTGCCGCGCGGAAAACCCCGCCTGCATGCTGGATATCGCGATTGGCGATGGCGCCGGCTTTTCCTGGGAAGATTTGATTGCCGAAGGCCAGGCCGCGCCCGTGACCGTAGCGGCCGATGTGGATCGCGACCATCCGGCCTGGTTCTTCTATACCTCCGGCACCACAGGCCGGCCCAAGGGCGGCATTCTTACCCATGGGCAAATGGCCTTTGTCATCAACAACCATATCGCCGATCTGATGCCGGGGCTGACCGAGAATGATGCCTCCCTGGTCGTCGCACCGCTTTCCCATGGCGCGGGCGTGCATGCGCTATCGCAAGTGGCGCGTGGCGCGGCCTCCATCCTGCTGCCTGGTGAGCGTTTTGATGTGCCGGAAGCCTGGCGGCTGATTGAAACGCATCGGGTTTCCAACATGTTCACCGTGCCGACGATTCTGAACGCGCTCTGCCGCGACCCGGCGGTGGATACGCATGATCATTCATCGCTGCGCCATGTGATTTATGCCGGCGCGCCGATGTATCGGGAGGATCAGAAATACGCGCTTGCGAAGCTCGGCCCCTGTCTGGTGCAGTATTTCGGACTGGGTGAGGTGACCGGCAATATCACCGTGCTGCCGCCCGCCTGGCATAGCCTCACGGATGATCCTGCCATGCCAATCGGTTCCTGCGGCTATCCGCGCACGGGGATTGAGGTTGCCATTCTGGATACCGCGAACCGGCCCTTGCCGGCGGGCGAGACCGGCGAAATTTGCGTGCGTGGTCCTGCGGTTTTCGCCGGCTATTTCGAAAATGATGCCGCCAATGAAAAAGCCTTCGCCGGTGGCTGGTTCCATACCGGTGATCTTGGCCATTTGGATGCGCGCGGCTTTTTGTACATCACGGGCCGCGCTTCGGATATGTATATCTCTGGCGGGTCCAATGTGTATCCGCGTGAGGTAGAGGAAGCGCTGCTGACACATCCAAGCGTTGCGGAAGCCTGCGTGGTGGGTGTGCCGGATGCGAAATGGGGCGAAAGCGGCGTTGCCGTGCTGGTGGCCGAAGCGGGCACTGTGATTGATCCGGCGGCGGTGATGGCGCATCTGGATGGCCGGCTTGGCCGCTATAAATGGCCGGCGAAGATCGTGGTGTGGGATGCGCTGCCGCGTTCCGGCTACGGCAAGGTCCCGAAGAATGAGGTGAAGCGCCTGCTGCTGGAACGTGGGCAGGCGTAAGGCGGATCAGGCCGGCGGCGGCAGGCGCTTGCCGGTTTCCGCATCAAAGACATGCAAATGTTCGCTACGCGGCGCGATGTCCAGCACGGCGGCTGAAGGCGGCGCGCCGGGCAGCCGCAAGGCCATGGTTTCACCTGACGCCAGCTTGCCATGCACCACGCTTTCCGAGCCCAGCGGTTCAATCAAATCGGTTGTCAGGCGGAGCGGCCCAGGCAGGCTGATATGTTCAGGGCGAATACCAAGTGTGACTTTCTGCCCCGGACGCGCGGCATATTGGCCGGGCGGTAGGGCAAGGATATTGCCATCTGAAAGCGCGGCCCCCTTGCCATCTTCCGTGATAGTGGCGGGCAAGAAATTCATCGCCGGGCTGCCGATGAAGCCCGCGACATAGGTATCGGCAGGGCGTTCAAAAATCTCCATGGGGGAGGCGATTTGCGCCGCACGGCCTTCATGCATGACCACAAGCCTATCGCCCAAGGTCATTGCCTCTACCTGGTCATGGGTGACGAACAGGCTGGTGACACCAAGCCGGCGTTGCAGGCGTTTGATTTCCGCGCGCATGGCAACCCGGAGCTTCGCATCCAGGTTTGATAGCGGTTCATCAAACAGGAATAGCTTCGGTTCACGCACAATGGCGCGCCCCATGGCGACACGCTGTCGCTGCCCGCCTGAAAGCTCTCGTGGGCGGCGATCAAGCAGGGCGGAAAGGCCGAGCAAATCGGCCGCTTCCTGCACGCGGCGCTTGATGTCTTCCTTCGCGAGGCCGCGAATGCGCAGACCATAGGCCATATTGTCGAAAACACGCATATGCGGATAGAGCGCGTAATTCTGAAACACCATCGCAATATCGCGCGCGGCGGGTTCCAGCGCTGTCACATCCCGATCATCAATCAGCACCGTGCCACCCGTGGCGCGTTCCAGCCCGGCCACGATACGGAGCAAGGTTGATTTGCCGCAGCCGGAAGCGCCGACAATCACAATCATCTCCCCATCCTGCACGGCAAGGTCAATGCCGTGCAGCACGCGCACTGCGCCGAAATTCTTCACAATGCCGGAAAGTTTAAGCTCAGCCATGGGGGTTTCTCATTTCTCGGTCTCGACCAATCCCTTGACGAACCAGCGCTGCATCAGGATCACAATGGCAACGGGCGGCAGCAGCGCCAGCACCGTGGTCGCCATCACCAGGTGCCATTCCGTATCACCCTGGGAGCCCAGCATTTTCACAATGCCGATCATGATGGTTTCCACATCGGTGGAGGTCGTCACCAGCAGCGGCCAAAGATATTGGTTCCAGCCATAGACAAACAGAATGACAAAAAGCGCTGCGATATTCGTGGCCGATAGCGGCAGCACGACATCCTTGAAAAAGCGAATGGGGCCTGCGCCATCCATCTTGGCGGCTTCCACCAACTCATCCGGGATGGTCAGGAAGAATTGTCGGAACAGCAGGGTCGCGGTGGCGGAAGCGATCAGCGGCACGATCAGGCCGGCATAGGTATTCACCAGTCCAAGATCGGACACCACCTGGAAGGTCGGGAAAATCCGCACCTCAACCGGCAGCATCAGCGTGATGAAAATCGCCCAGAAGAACAGCATGCGCCCGGGGAAGGAAAAGAAGGCGACTGCGTAGGCCGAGATGATGGAAATCGCGATTTTGCCGAAGGTGATCAGCAAAGCCATGATGGCGCTATTGAACATCATGGTGGAAACCGGCACGCCGGCGCGCTGCCGATTGCCCTGATTCCAGACTGCGCCGTAATTCGCCGCCGCCTCAGCGCCCGGCAGTAGCGGGACCTCACCGCGCCCGATGGTTGCGGCATCATGGGTGGAACCCATCAACACAATCCAGATGGGCAGCGCGAAAAGCAGCACGCCCAGCACCAGGATGATGTGTGTGAGCATATCCGCGCGGGGATTGCTGCCGGCCATGCCCATGGGGGCAGCGATGCTGTTGCGCGCTTCGGCCATCAGTAATGCACCTTGCGTTCAATGAAACGGAATTGCACGAGCGTGAGTGCCATGACCGCTATCATCAGCACGACCGATTGCGCGGAGGATGAGCCGATATCCAGATTGACCCGCCCATCAATATAGGCGCGGTAGATCAGGGTTTGCGTGGCATTGCCCGGCCCGCCCTTGGTCAGCGCATCAATAATGCCGAAGGTATCGAAGAAGGCATAGGTGATGTTGATCACCAGCAGGAAGAAGGTGGTTGGCGACAGCAGCGGGAAGATCACCGTGCGGAAGCGATGCAGGGGCGACGCGCCATCAATGGCAGCCGCTTCCAGCACGCTGCGCGGGATGGATTGCAGCCCGGCCAGGAAGAACAGGAAATTATAGGAAACCTGTTTCCAGGCGGCAGCCAGCACCACCACCAGCATGGCCTGATTGCCATTCAGCGTATAATTCCAGGCAACACCCGCTGCCTTCAGCGCGCGGCCGATCAGCCCGATATCCGGATGGAACAGGAAGATATAAAGAATGGCAGCAACGGCAGGCGCCACCGCATAGGGCCAGATCAGCAGCGTGCGATAGCCATCCTTGCCACGAATATGCCGATCCGCCAGCACCGCAAGGCCCAGCGCCAACCCCATGGCAAGCACGGTGACGGACACTGAGAAGATCACCGTATTGAGGATGACCTGATGATAGAGCGGGTCCGCGAAAAGATCCGTGAAATTCTCAAACCAGACGAATTGCTTGGAAATGCCAAAGGCATCCTGGCGGATGAAGGAATACCAAACGGCTTCCCCCGCCGGCCAGAAAAAGAAAATAAAAGTGATCACAAGCTGCGGCGCCAACAGCAGATAGGGCAGCAGCTTATTGTTGAATATCGCCTTGCGCTGCATGGGGCCTCAATCAAAAAGGGGAGGGGCCGCCCTGAAGGCGACCCCGCTACGCGATTAACGGCGATTGGCGCGCTCAAAATTGCGCAGCACCACATTGGCGCGGCGATTGGCATTGGCCAGCAGCGTTTCGGTATTCTGCTGCCCTTGGAAGCCGCGCTCCAGCTCTTCCTGGATGATGTTGCGGATTTCCACAAAACCGCCCAGGCGGAAGCCCTGGCTATTGGGCGTGGGTTCCGCGCGAGAAAGCTGGATGATGGCCGCATCGGCGCCGGGGTTTTGCGTATAGAAACCTTCAGCACGTGAAGCCTCATAAGCGGCCAGCGTCAGCGGCACATAGCCGGTGACATGGTGCCACCACTTGTCCTGCTCAACTTCCGAAATGAAGCGGTAGAATTCCGCAACCCCGCGATATTCTTCTGCCGTGCGGTTGCGCGCAGTCAGCGTCCAAAGGCTGGCGCCGCCGATTACGCCATTATGCGGCGATTGGGTAACATCACCATGATGGGGCAGCACCACGGAAGCCCAGCGGAACTTCGCTTCACGCTGCACCTGCGCCCGACCTGCAGAGGAATTGAAGGACATCGCAGCTTTACCGGAAGGGAAGCTCGCGAAGCCATCGGCATCACGCCCGCCATACACAAAGCTGCCCTCACGCTGCATCTCAAGCAGCATATTTGTATGCTTAGTGAAGATCGGCGCGCCAAGGTTCATTTCGGCATCCAGGCCTTCAAAGCCATTGGCCTTGGTGGCAAGGCCAACATCATGGATGGATGACATTTGTTCAAACATCACCCAGGTCGGCCAGGCGGTGCTGATCGGGATTTCTGCGGCATTGGTCGCCTTGATCCTTTGTGCGGCAGCGCGAATCTCGGCCCAGGTCTTGGGCAGTTCCGTTGTGGAAAGCCCCGCCTTTTCGAAAGCGTCCAAATTTACCCACATGACCGCGGAAGAAGAATTATGCGGCATGGAAACCAGTCGGCCTTGCGTGTCGGAATAATAGCCGCGCACCCCGGCCAGATAGCGCTTGGGATCGAGCGTAATGCCCACCTCGCCCAACAATTCATGCGTCGGGCGGATGGCGGGGCCGGCGGCCATCATGGTCGCGGTGCCGACTTCAAACACCTGCGCGATATGGGGCGGCGTGCCGGCGCGCCAGGCGGCGATGGCGCCGGTCATGACTTCCACATAGGAACCGCGGAAGGTGGCATTCACGCGAAAGCGCGTTTGGCTTTCGTTGAAGCGCGTTACCTGTTCGGCCACGCGTTCACCAAGCGCCCCGCCCAGCCCATACCAGAACTGGATTTCGGTGCGGCCCTGGGCGCGCACGGATGGCGCAATGAAGGGGGCCGCCAAAAGGCCACCGGTTCCCAGCAATATGTCACGACGATTCATTTTCTCGCTCCCTCAATGTTGGCGATCGTTGCCCGATACTGAGCCCTTATTACAGGTAAAAGACGGTTTCGCGAAGCTTGTGTTGCGGGTTTTTCAGCGCCCCATCAGCCGCGCCAGCCAATCCCGCGCCCCCGCATCGAAGCGGAGACCAAGCTTGCTGCGGCGCCAGAGCACGTCTTCCGCCGATTCGGCCCATTCCTCCTGACGCAAATAATCTACTTCGGCGGCGTGCAAATCGGCACCAATGGCCGGGCCGGGGTCCTGGCCCGGGGCAAAAATCCTCCAGGCACGGGTGCCATAGGCGCGGAGCAAGCGGGTGCAAAGCGCCTCTGGCAGCAGGGGGAAGTCGCGCCGGAAGGCGGCAAGCAGCGCGGCGAAGCCATCCGCGGCGAAATCCCCGCCCGGCAGGGGCGCGCGGGCGGTCCAACCGGCCTTTTCGGGCTTCAGGCGAAGCTCGGCCAGCGCGGCTTCGGCCAGCTTGCGATAGGTGGTGATCTTGCCGCCGAATATCGTCAGCAGCGGCGCCTGACCCGCCGGCGCATCCAGCTTCAGCACATAATCGCGAGTCGCTTCCTGCGCCTTGCTTGCCCCATCATCATAAAGCGGGCGCAGCCCCGAATAGGTCCAGACAATATCTTCCTGCTTTACCGGCGTGCGGAAATAACCCGATGCGGCGGCGCAGAGATAGGTGATCTCGCCCTCAGAAATCTGCGGCACTTCTTCCGGATTCGGGTGATCCTCATCGGTCGTGCCGATCAGGGTGAAGTCACGCTCATACGGAATGGCGAAAATAATGCGGCCATCGGCGTTTTGGAAAATATAGGCGCGGTCGTGATCATAAAGCCGCGGCAGCACGATATGGCTGCCCTTGACCAGCCTGAGCCGCGCCGGCTGATTGCTGCCCGTCACCAAACCTTGCACCGCGCCAACCCAGGGGCCGGCGGCATTGACCAGGGCGCGGGCGTGAAGCGCGACCTCCCCTTCCCTGCCCTTTGCCGTGATATGCCAAAGCGCGCCATCACGCCTCGCACTCGTCACCGCCATGCGCGGATGAATGGCCGCACCGCGTTCCGCCGCATCCTTGGCGTTCAGCAGCACCAGGCGCGAATCCTCTACCCAGCAATCGGAATATTCAAAACCGATGGCATGACCGGGGCTGAGCGGCGCGCCAAGGGGCGAGCTTGTCAGGTCAATCCGCTTGGTTGCCGGTAGCAGCTTCCGCCCGCCCAAATGATCATACAAGAACAACCCAAGCCGCAGCAGCCAGGCGGGCCTCAGCCCCGGATGATGCGGCAGCACGAAGCGCAAGGGCCAGATGATGTGCGGCGCGATGCGGAGCAGGATTTCGCGTTCGATCAGCGCTTCACGCACCAGGCGGAATTCGTAATGTTCCAGATAGCGCAAGCCGCCATGGATCAGCTTGGTGGAATTGGCCGAAGTGCCGCCGCCCAAATCGCCTTTTTCGAACAGCACAACGGAAAGCCCGCGGCCTGCCGCATCGCGCGCAATGCCCGCGCCATTGATGCCGCCACCAATGACGGCAAGGTCATAGGGTTCAGCCGGAGATGATGATACGCGCAAGCTCATCCGGCGTGGTCAGCATGGGGTAATGGCCCGTGTCAATCACATGCCAACGCGCGTTGAGTTTTTCCGCGCAGCGGCGCTGATGCGCCTCACCGGGATTGGCCGCTTGCGGGCAATAGATCACGGAAGCGTTCCAGGATTGCTGCCAGAAGCTTGGCAGCTTCACTGGCTGGGTGAAGGTCTTGATCGGATGGAGCGTCATGCGATCCGCCGCCCATTCCGCGAGGCCCCGTTCCATGCCAAGAAACAGCCGGTTCAGCGCATCATCCCGGCTTGGGCCGAGCGCGATATCCGTATTGATGGCAGCCGGGCGCGTGACGATGTCGCGAATCTTCTCGCCATCCATCAGCGCCAGGGCATCGGCGAAAACCAGGCGGCCAATGCGTTCGCGGGCGCGCTCTGCCGCCGCTGCCATCACCATGCCGCCGGCCGAAGTGCCGACCAGCACCGCATCGCGCAGATCATGGTAATAAAGATACTCGGCGATTTCCTGGCCATGGCTTTCGGTATCAATGCCAGCGCGCATCTGGTGGCGCCGTTCGGCGCAGCCATCCAGGGTTGGCGCATGCACATCATGGCCAGCGGCGCGGAGCCGTTCGGCGACAAAGCGCCAAATCCAGCCACCCTGATAGGCTCCGTGGATCAGAACAATGCTCGCCATGTTTCGCCCCCCGTTTTGAGAATGAGCTAAGCCCGAAACGCCAAGCTTGGAAAGCCAAGCGCCAAAGGGCTGGCAGAATGCGCCGGGCAGGCTAGGTTGCGGCATGGCAAAACCGAAAGGTCCCCTTCCCGTGCTGCGTCGTTCCCTGCTTACCGCTGCTGCGCTTGGCTTGGCTGCCCCGGCAATCGCCCAAGCGCGGCCGCTTCGCATGATCATCCCCGTGGGCGTTGGTGGCGTGACGGATGTGGTGGGGCGCATTCTGGCCGATGCGCTGCAAACCCAGCTTGGCCGCCCGGTGGTGCCGGAGAATATCCCAGGCGCCGGCAGCACCGTGGGCGCTGCGGCGTTTCATCGCCTGCCCGCCGATGGCAATACGATTTTCATTGGCACCAATAACCACCCCGTCATGCGCGCAGTCTATCCCAATTTCCCGCATGATCCCGTGACGGATTTCATCCCGCTTGCCTTGGTGGGCAGGCAGCCCTTTGTGCTGGCCGTGCATCCGGATGTGCCGGCGCGCGATGTTGCCTCGCTGATGGCGTGGCTCTCGCAGAAAAAGGAAGAAGCGAATTACGGTGCGACCAATCCGGGGGCGACCAATCACCTTGCGGGCGAATTGTTCCGCCAGCTTTCCGGGGCGAGCTTCACCATCGTGCCTTATCGCACCGCGGCCAATGCGGTGCAGGATTTGCTCGCGGGGCGGATGAACCTGACGATTGATAGCCCGACCATGCTGGCACCGCTGATGCGCGATGGCCGCGTGCGGGGCCTGGCGGTCAGTTCCGCGACACCATCTGACCTGGTGCCTGGGTTGCCCGCACTCGCGCAGGTTGGCGTGCCTGGCTATGAAGTCACCGCCTGGCAGGTGCTGTTTGCCAAGCCCGGCACGCCGGAAGAAGCACTCGCCCCCATTCGTGATGCAGCACTGCGCGCGGTGGCAGACCCCGCCGTGAAGCAGCGCCTGGCCGCAGCAGGCGTGGAAACCTGGCCCGATCCTTCGCCTGCCGCCGCGGCAGCGCATGTGCGGGCGGAAGTCACACGCTGGGCGCCGATTGTCTCGCGCATGAATCTGGGGGGCTGAGCCATGGCTTATGAAGGCATTCGTGCGCGCCGCCCGCTCATCATGGGCCGGCGCGGGGCAGTGGCAAGCAATCATCCGGTTGCGACGGCGGCGGGGATGGACATACTCCGCGCCGGCGGCAATGCCGCTGATGCGGCAGTGGCGATTGCGCTGACGCTTGGTGTGGTGGAACCGCATATGTCGGGGCTGGGTGGTGATGGTTTTTACCATGCCTGGAATGCGAAAACCGGCGCCAGCACCACCTATAATGGCACGGCCGCGGCGCCGGCGGCGGCCACCATCGCGCATTACCGCGCGGCGGGCGGCATCCCGGTGCATGGGCCGCTTTCCATCCAAACGCCCGGCATGGTGGCCGGCATTGCCGCGCTGCATGGCGCCGAGGGCAGCAAACCCTGGGGCGCGCTATTTGGCCCCGCCATTGAAGCGGCGCGGGATGGTTTCGCCGCAACCCATGCGCTCCGCCATTTCGCCGGCGAAAACCGTGCGCGGCTTTCGCCTGATGCGCTGAGCGCCGGGCTGTTTCTGCCGGAGGGCAAGCCGCCCAGTTTGGGGAATTTGCTGGTGCAGCCTGCCTTGGCGGCAACCTTGCAACGCTTGGCCTCGGCCGGACCCGCAGATTTCTACCAGGGCACGCTTGCCACCATGCTGGCGGCTGATCTTGAAAAGGCGGGCGCTTTGGTGCGTGCGGCTGATCTGGCGGCGGTGAAGGCGCTTGTGGCACCTCCCATCGCTATCCCCTATCGCGGCTTTGAGTTGCGCCAGACGCCGCCCAATTCCATGGGCTTCGCCATGGCGCAAATGGCGCGCATCCTGGATCGCTTCGATCTCGCCGCGCTCGGCTGGGGCAGTGCCGCGCTGATTCATCTGATGGTGGAAGCAAAGAAACGCGCCTTCCTGGACCGCGAAGCCCATGCGGGTGCAGTGAACCCGCCGCTTGATAACCTGTTGTCCGCCGAACGCGCCGCGGAACATGCCGCCGCCATCACGGATAGCGCAGCACATTTGCCGGTGCGCGGCGCGCAGGAAACGGACACCACCTATTTCTGCGTGGTGGACCGCGACGGCAATGCGGTTTCCGCCATCCAATCCATCAATTCCAGCTTCGGGTCCGGCGTGACGGGCGCGCAAACCGGCATCCTGTTCAACAACCGCATGAGCTATTGGCATTTGGATGAAGGCCATGCCAATGCGCTGGCGCCCGGCAAGCGCGTCCGCCACACGATGAATGCGCCCATGCTGATGAAGGCGGGCAAGCCCTGGCTGATTTTCGGCACGCCGGGCGCGGATAATCAGGTGCAGGTGAATACGCAGGTGCTGGTTGCCTGCGCCGATTTCGGCATGGACCCGCAACAGGCGCTGGAGGCACCGCGCTGGACATCCTCCCAACCCGGCCAGGAAAGCAATTACCCCCATGGCGGGGAGGATTTGCTGACCATCGAACGCGGCATGGGGGTTGAGGTGATCAGCGCCCTGGAAGCGCGCGGCCACCGCGTGAAGATTGTGCCCGATCTGGAGGGGCCATGCAGTGTGGAGGCCATTCGCGTGCTGGATAATGGTGTGCGCATGGCAGCATCTGATCCGCGCCGGGATGGCTGGGCGGGGGCCTGGTGATGGCCCCCTTGTCGCGCCTGGCCCATCAAGCCTAGGCTGGAGGTGGGATGCTTCATTTTCTAAGACGCCGCTTGACGGTTGCGATTCTGGTCGCGCTGACGGTGCTGACGTTGAGCTTCTTGCTCACGCGGCTATCGGGGGATCTTGCCATATCCATTGCCGGGCCGAATGCAACGCAGGAGGATATTGAGCTTATCCGCCGCGCCTATGGGCTCGATCGGCCGCTTTGGGTCCAGTATTTCGATTGGCTCTGGCGCGCGCTTCAAGGCGATTTCGGCGATAGCTATTTCTTCAAGACGCGCGTTGCACGGCTGATCATGGAACGCATGCCGATTACCATGACGCTTGGGTTATGCGGCCTGTTCATCGCGCTGTGTGTGGCGCTTCCCTTGGGCATTCTGGCGGCGGTCCGCGAAAATACCTGGGTGGATCGCAGCGTGCTGATGGTGGCGTTGATCGGTCAGGCCATGCCTTCCTTTTGGCTTGGGCTGATCCTGATGGTGGTGCTGGGGCTGAACCTGGGCTGGTTGCCGATCTCCGGCACCGGGTCCTGGCAGCATTACGTAATGCCCTCCATCGTGCTGTCCTTTTCCGCCATCCCATCGCTGATGCGCCTGACGCGGAGCGGCATGATCGAAGCGCTCTCTTCCGATTATATCCGTACTGCCCGCGCCAAGGGGCTTTCGCGGCTTTCCATTCTGGTGAAACACGGGTTTCGCAATGCGGCCATTCCGGTAGTCGCCATCGCCGCCGTGCAGCTTGGCTTCATGCTGGGCGGGTCCATTGTCATTGAGACGGTCTTCGCGCTGCATGGCGTTGGCTATCTGGCGTGGGAGAGTATCAGCAAGAACGACTTCCCCGTCGTGCAGGCCGTGGTGCTGGTTCTGGCGCTGATCTATATCGGCCTCACGCTATTATCCGACCTGCTGAATGCGGTACTCGATCCGCGCTTGAGGTCAGCATGAGCACGGTGTTGCAACCCGCCGGCGCCGGTAATCGGCGGCGCATCTGGCGCAATGCGGGCGCGATCTTGGGTGTGGGCATTGTCGGCTTCATCACCCTTGTCGCGATTTTCGCGCCCTGGCTGGCGCCCTATGATCCTTTCACCATTGATCTCGGGCGGCGCGTGATCCCGCCCATGTGGATGGAAGGCGGCACGCCAGCCAATATCCTGGGTACGGATCAATTGGGGCGGGATTACCTGTCGCGCCTGATTTATGGCGCGCGGGTTTCCATGATCATTGGCGTCGCGACCATTATCACCTCCGGCATTATCGGCACCTTCCTGGGTGTCATGGGCGGCTTCTATGGCGGGCGGATTGATGATGCCGTGGTCTTCGCCATCACGGCGCGGCTTTCCATCCCGGTTGTGCTGGTGGCCCTGGCAGTAGCGGGGCTTTTGGGCACCAGCTTTACCTTGGTGATATTGGTACTCGGGCTATTGTTATGGGATCGTTTTGCCGTAGTGGCGCGGTCCACCACCATGCAAATCCGCAATCTGGATTATGTGGCCGCCGCGCGCTGCGCGGGCTGTTCGCCGATGATCGTGCTGCTGAAGGAAGTGCTGCCCAATATCGCGACCCATCTGGCCGTGGTCGCCACACTTGAAATGGCGCTGGCCATTCTGCTGGAAGCCGCCCTTTCCTTCCTGGGCCTCGGCGTGCCGCCGCCCTTGCCTTCCTGGGGGCTGATGATTTCGGAAGCCAAGGAATACATGTTCTTCAGCCCCTGGGTCATCATGATCCCCGGTATTGCGCTGTTCATCCTAGTGCTGGGCGTCAATCTTCTGGGCGATGCCTTGCGTGACATGCTTGGGACGGATCTGTCCCGATGAGCGCGCTGCTGGAAGTGGATGATCTGCGTGTGACCTTTGGCGGTACCGCGGCGGTGCGCGGCATTTCGCTGACGGTCCAGAAGGGCGAGACCCATTGTCTTGTCGGCGAAAGCGGCTGCGGCAAGTCCGTCACGTCACTCGCGGTGATGGGGCTGCTCGCCAAGGGTGGCAAGCGCGAAGCGGCACGGCTGTCTTTCGCCGGTGATGATATTCGCGATTACGATGAAAAGCAGATGTCGCGCCTGCGCGGTGACCGCATGGCGATGATTTTCCAGGAACCCATGACCAGCCTGAACCCAGCCTATACGGTGGGTTCGCAAATGACCGAGGTTTTGCGCCGCCATCGCGGCACGCCCCGCGCGCAAGCGGTGGATCGTGCGGTGGAATTGCTGACCCGCGTTGGCATTACCGCGCCCGGTCTCAGGCTTGGGCAATTTCCGCATCAGCTTTCAGGCGGGCTTCGTCAGCGTGTCATGATCGCCATGGCTTTGATGTGTGATCCGGAATTGCTGATTGCCGATGAACCAACCACCGCGCTTGATGTGACCGTCCAGGCGCAAATCCTGCGCTTGTTGGCCGAACTGCAGAAAGACCTCGGCCTTGGCATTTTGCTGATCACGCATGATCTTGGCATTGTGGCGCGCGTCGCGGATCGCGTTTCGGTCATGTATGCCGGGGAAGTGGTGGAAAGCGCGCCAACGGCCGAATTGTTTCGTGCCCCCCGCCACCCCTATACGCGCGGCCTGCTTTCCTGCGTGCCGGTGCCGGGCAAGGTGAAGCGGGATGAACCGCTGGGCTCCATTCCCGGCGTGGTGCCGCGCATTCCGCCGGGCTTTACCGGCTGCGCCTTTCGGGATCGGTGTGGTTTTGCCGAGGCCGCCTGCGCCGGCGCTGTTCCACGCCGCAATGTCGGGCCCGCGCATGAAATGCTCTGCGTCCTGACCGAAGGGGTGCCTGCATGAGCACACCCGCGATTGAAGTGCGCGGCCTAAGGCGCGAATTCCGTGCAAGCCAGGGGCTTTTCGCGCCACCGCGCCGTGTGGTGGCGGTTGATGATGTAAGCTTTTCCGTCCCCGCCGGCAGCGTGCTTGGCGTAGTCGGCGAAAGCGGCTGCGGCAAGACGACACTCGCGCGCATGATCCTTGGCCTTTTGGAGCCAAGCGGCGGTGAGGTTTTGGTGGATGGCAAGCGGCTGGAAGGCATGGATCGCCGCGCGCGTGCGCGGCTGATCCAACCCGTATTCCAGGACCCGTTTTCCTCGCTCAATCCCCGCCGGCGTGTGCGCGATATCATCGCCATGCCGCTGGTGGCGCAGGGCAATGTCGCGACCTCGGAAATTGATCGCCGTGTTGCGGAAAGCCTGGAACGCGTCGGGCTTTCCACCGAACAGGGCACGCGTTTCCCCTCGCAGTTATCGGGCGGTCAGCGCCAACGTGTGGCAATCGCACGCGCTTTGGTGCTGCGCCCGCGCATCGTGGTTTGCGATGAACCAACCAGCGCCCTGGATGTTTCCGTGCAGGCGCAAATCCTCAATCTGCTGGCGGAATTGCGGCGCGATCTGGGGCTCACTTATCTGTTCATCAGCCATAATCTGGCAGTAGTCGAGCATGTCGCGAGTGAGGTGGCCGTTATGTATCTCGGCCGTATCGTCGAACGACGCGAAAGTGAGGCTTTGTTTCGTGACCCGCGCCATCCCTATACGCGCGCACTTTTGGATAGTGTGCTGACCCCTGAACCGGGGCTTGGCGTGCCGGATGTCGGGCTTGGCGATATCATGCCCGATCCCGCGAATATCCCGCTCGGCTGCCGCTTTCATCCGCGTTGCCCGGCCTGCTTCGCGCCCTGCGCAACAACGGCGCCACGCATCACCAGCCTGGAAGATGGGCTGGTGGAATGCCATTTGGCCGGCTGAGCCACAAATAAAAAACCCCACCCGGCATGACCGGGCGGGGCCGTTGCGGTGCAGGATAATCTTACCGCCACCGCGCCAGATAGAAGCGCGGCAATTCATCGGCATAGGCCTTGAATTCCAACTGCCGCTGGAACGCATAGGTGCTGACGTAAGTGTGCAGCGGCACGAAATAAGCCATTTCCGTAATGCGCTTGATCGCCGCATCATAGGCGCGCTTGCGCACTGCCTCATCGGAGGAACTGCCGCCTTCATTCACCAGGTCAATCACCATCTGATCGCGCGCGTAATCCTCATTCCCGCCGGCGAACCATTGCGGCAGGAAGGCCGAGACATCATTGATCGAAAAACTGCCCCAGCTTCCCATGGCGAGCGCCAATTCGCCGCGTTGTGAGCGTTGGATTTGCGCTGCCACCTGCATCAGGTTCAGGCGCGCACGAATGCCAACCGCTTGCAGATAATTCTGCACCGCTTCCGACCATTGCCGCGGCTGGACATAGGAAGTGAGCTCCACATCAAAGCCATTCGGGAAACCGGCTTCGGCCAGCAATTGCCGCGCCTTGGCGGGATTGAATTCATACTGCACGGCGACATCGCCATTGCAGCCGAATTGCGATGGGTAGCAGGGCGCCGGCGGCACCCGCGCGCCACCCGTCACCAGCTTTTCTGCCATGGCCTGCCGGTCAATCGCGTGGAAGATCGCCTGACGCACCTTAAGATGCGTCATCGGGTTCCCCGCCCCCGTCCGCCCGGCCGCATCCATGCCAAGATAGCCGACGCGCATGGTTTCCTGTTGCAGAGCTTGCAGGAAGGGCAGGCGATTCACATTGGCGATATTGTCTGGATTCATGTTCCAGATCCAATCCACGCGCTGCGCCAGAAGCTCGGTCAATTCAGTGGCGGCATCGGAAAGATAACGCGCAGTGATGCGCTGAATGGCTGGCCGCCCCTTGGGGCCGCCCTGGTAATAGCCATCAAAGCGTTCGTATTCGACCCCATTGGAAACATCAACACGCGTGAAGCGATAAGGCCCGGTGCTGATCGGCATGCGTGAAAACCCATCAGGCCCTACCCTTTCGCGATAGGCCTTCGGCCAGATCGGCGTAACCATCGCCAGATAATCCAGGGCAGCGGGGGTTGGGCGCTTCATCTTGATGCGTACCGTATTGGCATCAAGTTTTTCGGCGCCTTCGATCCAGGCGTAATTGCCGGGCGTGGAAAGCCGCCCCCCCAATTCGGCGATGGTGTTCATGGTGTAGACAACGTCATCCGGCCCGAAATCGCTGCCATCATGGAACTTCACGCCGGGACGGATCTTGAAATCAATCGCGTTATTGCCCTGCCAGGCCCATTCCGTCGCCAGCGCCGGCACATTGCGGAAGGTATCCGGATCACGATGCACCAGCCCATCCATCGCCTGATGCGCAATGATGATCCCGGTGCGCTGGCTGTTGAAATAGGGGTCAATATTCGGCACGGCATCGCGGAAGGCGACGCGCAGTGTATTGGCGCTGCGCTGTGCCATCACCGGGCCGGCGCCAATGCCGCCCAGCGCCAAGCCGCCAGCGGCGGCGGCCACACCCTGCCCAAGGCCTCGTCTGCTGATCTTCATGTCAATGGCTCCCTATTGAAAGCGCAACACTAAAGACAAGCGCCGCCCGCCCGCAAGCACTGAGCCAGTCTCAATCCACCGTGGCGCCAGAAACCCGCACCACCTCAGCCCATTTGGTGATTTCGCTCCGGATGAAGGCTTCAAAAGCCTCGGGGCTGGTGCCGCCTGCGGGGGTCAGCGCAGGCGGTGCGCCGCCCAGCTCCGCAATGCGCGCAAGATAGCCAGGGTCGCGCGTGATCACATCAATCTCCGCCCCCAGCCTTTCAATGATCGGGCGCGGGGTGCGCGCTGGCGCCTGCACGCCGAACCAGGCAGTGGCTTCAAAATCGCGAATGCCGGCTTCCGCGAGTGTCGGCACATCCGGCAACGCTGCCGCACGCACATTGCTGGAAACCGCCAGGGCACGCAGCCGCCCATCGCGAATATGGCCGATGCAGCTTGGCATATTGTCGCACCCGGATTCGAGCCGCCCTGCCACAACCTCCACCAGCATCGGCCCGGCACCGCGGAAAGGCACATGGGTGATGTCCGTGCCACTGCGCAGCTTGAACATTTCCATGGTCATATGCGGCGAACCGCCAGAGCCGCTGCTGCCGTAATTGAGCCTGCCCGGATTGGCCTTGGCACCGGCGATCAGGTCACTCACGGTGCGATAGGGCGAATTGGCTGGCACGAAAATCACATTGGGCACCCGGATCACCAGGCCAACGGCCGCCAAATCCTCGGGCTTGAAGGTCATGCGCGCACCCCAGAGCGAGTAATTGATCGCCGCGGTGGAGATGGTGCACATGAGCAGCGTATAGCCATCGGGTTCTGACCGCGCGACCATATCCGCGCCGAGATTTCCCGTGGCACCAGCGCGGTTTTCGACAATCACCGGCTGGCCGATGCGCGCGGAGAGCCGTTCAGCCATGATGCGCCCTGCGATATCCGTGGTGCCGGCGGGCGGAAAGGGAATCACCAAGCGCACGGGGCGCGTAGGGAAGGCCTGGGCGCGGGCGATGCCGGGGGCGGCCAGCGCACCGGCCATGCCGGCAAGAATGATACGGCGGCCCAGCAGGGCGTTGTTCTTGGTCATTTTCTGTTCCTCATTCCACACGAATATCGGCTTGGCGCACCACATCGGCCCAGCGCGTCACTTCGGCGCGCATGAAGGCGGCGAAGCTTTCCGGGCTGGAACCGCCATCAGGCGTGAGGCGCGGCGGATCAGCGCCAAAGGCCGCGATGCGGGCGCGGAAATCCGCTTCCTTGCCAATCGCATCCAACTCCGCACCCAGCCGCGCAATGATCGGCGCCGGCGTGGCGCCGGGCGCCAGCACGCCGAACCAGGCGGTCGCCTCAAAACCCGGCATGCCTTGCTCAGCAATGGTCGGCACATCCGGCAGCACGGCGCTGCGCTGAGCGCCAGTGACGCCAATGGCACGGATTTTACCCTCCCGCACGAAAGTCAGCGCGGATGGGATATTGTCCATCCCTAGTTCAATCCGTTCCGCCACCATTTCGGTCAGCATGGGGGCAGAACCGCGGAAGGGCACATGGGTGATCTGAATGCCCTGTGCGAGGCGAATTTGCTCAATCACCACATGGGGGGAAGTGGCGATGCCGGCGGTGCCGTAATTCAGCCCACCTGGCTTGGCCCTTGCCTCCCGCGTCATGTCGGCAAGCGTGCGGATGGGCATACGATTGGCCGCCATCAGCACATTGGGCACGCGGCACATCAGCCCGACCGCCGCCAAATCCTCGGGCTTGAAGGGCATGCGATTGCCAAAAACGGCGAAATTGATCGCCCCGGTGCCGATGGTGGTCAGCAGCAGCGTATGCCCATCCGGTTCCGCGCGTGCGACGAATTCACCGCCCACATTGCCCGAAGCGCCCGGGCGGTTATCCACCACCACCTGCTGCCCAAGCCGCGCGGCAAGGCGCTCAGCGGTCAGGCGTCCGACCAGATCCGTGGTGCCGGCCGGAGTAAAGGGGATCACCAGCCTGATCGGGCGGCTGGAAAGCCCCTGCGCCAAGGCAGGCAGGGGCAGGGCGGCGCCAAGCGATAGCGCGCCCAGGCTGCGGCGGGTGATCATGGTCTTTGCCTCCCGGAGGTTCGATTAAGCGCCAAAGTGGCCCGTGAACCCCGCCAGATCAACCCATTTCCGCCCCGGTTTTGGCTTCCCCGATTCGCCCCCTATGATGCATGCGGTTCACGGGCGGCGGGGGCGATGGAGTTTTTGCGGCTTTACGGGAGGGTGCTCAGGCTGCTGGCCGCAGATCGCGCGGTCGCGATTGGGCTCGCCTTGGCGGCGCTTGCCATTGCCGGGCTGCAATTCCTGGAACCGGTATTGTTCGGGCGGGTGATTGATCTGCTCGCGCGGTCAGACCGGATGCAGGAATCGGCCGTTTGGGCGGAAGCTTTGGCGCTGCTGATCATCTGGGGCGCGGTTGGGCTTTCGGCCATTGGCGTCAATGTCACGGTGGCCCTTTTCGCAGACCGCATGGCGCATCGCAATCGCCTGAAAATCATGCATGATTATTTCCAGCATGTGCTGTCCCTGCCGCTCTCCTTTCATGGGGATACGCAATCGGGCCGGCTGATGAAGATCATGCTCGTGGGCGCCGATAACCTGTTCGGGCTTTGGCTGTCGTTTTTCCGAGAGCATCTGACAACCTTCATCTCCGCCATTGTGCTGCTGCCACTCACGCTTATTCTGAATTGGCGGCTCGGACTTTTGCTGATTGGCCTGGTGGTGATTTTCGGCAGCCTTGCCGCCTTTGTCATTCGCCGCACGGAAAGTGCGCAGCGCAAGGTGGAATCGCTCCATACGCAACTGGCCGGCAGCGCGCAGGATGCGCTTTCCAATGTGATGGTGGTGCAATCCTTCACGCGCCTTTCCAGTGAGGCGCGGCTGTTCAGCGACATCATCCGGCAGGTGATCACGCATCAATTCCCTGTCTTGAACTGGTGGGCGGTGGTCTCCGTCATGACCTCAGCCGCTTCCACCATTTGCGTGATTATGATCTTCGTGTTGGGCACTTGGCTGCATCTGCGCGGGCAGGCAACGGTGGGGGAGATTGTGTCCTTCATGGGCTTCGCCACCATGCTGATCGGCAAGCTTGAGGGCGCAGTCGGTTTTGCCTCTCGCCTTGTGCTGCTGATGCCCTCATTGTCTGAGCTTTTCGCGGTATTGGATGCGCGCACCACGGTGCCGGAAAAGCCCAATGCCCTGGATATCCCGCGCGCGAAAGGGGAAGTGGCTTTTGAGGATGTGGCCTTCGCCTATCCGGGCGGGCCGATGATTTTCAGCCATGTGAATTTCGCCGCAGCGCCGGGCAAGACCATTGCGCTTGTGGGGCCAACTGGGGCGGGCAAATCCACCGCCATGGCGCTGTTGCAGCGGCTATGGGACCCGAAGGAAGGGCGCGTCACGCTGGATGGGCATGATTTGCGCGATATTTCACTGGAAAGCCTGCGCCGCAATATCGGCGTGGTGTTCCAGGAAAGCATGTTGTTCAACCGTACCATTCGCGAAAACCTGCTGGTTGGCCGGCCAGATGCCTCGCAGGAGGATTTGGAGCATGCGTGCCGGCTGGCGGAAGCGCATGATTTCATCCAGCGCCAGCCCCATGGCTATGACACCATGATCGGCGAACGCGGTAGTTCGCTTTCCGGCGGGCAGCGCCAACGGCTTGCGATTGCCCGCGCCCTGTTGAAGGACCCGCCCGTACTGATCTTGGATGAGGCGACCAGCGCGCTTGATGCCGCGACCGAAGCCCGCGTGCAAAAGGCCTTGGCGGCGCTGATGGCCGGGCGCACCACCTTCATCATCGCCCATCGGCTATCCACGGTCCGCGATGCGGATGAGATCCTGGTTTTTGCCGGCGGGCAGATCGCCGAACGCGGCGGCTTCAAGGAATTGGTGGCGCAAGGCGGGCATTTTGCGGAGCTGGTGCGCACGCAGCTGACGGGTTCTGCCAGTACTTGATCATGATCAAGGCATTCACGTGCTGACGCGGCAGGATGGGGCGGTTACGCAAACAACCTGAAGGCAGGCCATCATGAACCATCGTCATCGCAAGGTATTGCACGCCATCTTCGCCCACCCCGTCAGCGCCAATATTGACCCCAAGGCGGTTGAGGCGGTGTTTGAGGAGCTCGGCGCCGAGGTCTCCCATAATGGCTCAGGCCGGCTGGCCGTGAAGCTGAATGGCCAAGCCTATGCCTTCCACAATAGCCACCACAGCCTTTCCAAGGATGAGGTAGTGGCCATCCGCCATTTTCTGACGCATTCTGGGGTGGATCCGGCGCGCGATTACCCGCTTTGAATGCTGGGCGGGGGCGGAGCCGGGCAGAAGAAGGAAGAAACCCATGAAGCTTCACCGTCGTGATTTCCTGGCCGGGGCCGCTGGCCTGGCTGCCCTTGCCCCCAGCTTTGGTCATGCTCAGACGCGCTGGCAAATGGCCACCCCTTACGCTGATGGCAATTTGCATACGCGCAATATCAGGACCTTCATTGAGGATATCCAAAAGGCCAGCAATGGCCAGTTGAACGTCCAATTGCACAGCAATGGCGCGCTGTTGAAAATGCCGGAAATCAAGCGCGGTGTGCAAACGGGCCAGGTGCAGCTTGGCGAGATTCTGCTGACCGCCTATGCCAATGAAGACCCGCTGTTTGATGCCGACGCACTGCCACAGCTTGTGGTGAATTACGCGCAGGCCAAGCGGCTTTCCGATTTGCAGCGCCCCTTCATTGAAGCCCGCTTCGCCCGCCAGGGCCTCAGCCTGCTTTACATGGTGCCCTGGCCGCCGGCGGGCCTCTATTCTCAAGAGCCCGTGACCTCGCTTGAACAATTACGCGGTCAGCGCTTCCGCACCTTCAGCCCGATGACCAATCGCTTCGCGCAATTGATTGGCGCGCAGCCCACCTTGGTCCAGGCAGCCGAATTGGCGCAGGCCTTTGCTACCGGCGTGGTACAGGCGCAAATTACCTCGGCTGCTACGGGTGTGGATACGCAATCCTGGGATTACGCCAAGGTCTTCACGCCGCTCGGCTTTTCCATGACCAAGAATGCGGTCTTTGTCTCCAGCCGCGCCTTGCAGGGCCTGCCCCAACCGCAGCAGCAAATGATTCGTGATGCTGCTGCAGCGGCCGAACGTCGCGGCTATGAATTGTCCGAACAGGCCGCGAAGGAGACCGAGGCCACCCTTGGCCAGCGCGGCATGCGCGTATTGCAGCCAAGCGCCCGGCTACTTGAGGATTTGACCCGCGTTGGCCGCACAATGGCGGATGAATGGGTGCAGCGCGCCGGAGAGGATGGCAAAAAGCTTTTGGACGCCTATCGCGCCAGCGCCTGATCAGAATCTAGTCAATCGGGGCGTCGCCGCCGAGGCTTTGTTGGCGGCGCCCCTTGCCATGTCCGGCGGCAGGGGGGAAAACAGAGCCTCAGGGAAATAAAAGGAGAGGCTCAACATGGAAAATCTTTCACGCCGCGCGGTCCTGCTTGGCGCTGCAAGCCTGCCGCTTGCAACGCCCTTCACCCGCAAGGCCGTTGCCCAGACCCGTTGGCAATTGGCCACCGCCTATCCGGATGGCAATTTCCATACGCGCAATTTGCGCGATTTCATTACGGAAGTGCAGGCCGCAGCCAGCGGGCTGCAAATCCAAATGCATTCCAACGCATCCTTGCTGAAGATGCCGGAAATCAAGCGCGGCGTGCAGACCGGCCAGGCGCAGCTTGGCGAAATTTTGATGTCTGCCTACGGCAATGAAGACCCCTTCTTTGAAGTGGATAGCGTGCCGCAGCTGGTGACCTCCACCGCGCAGGCGCGGAAATTGGCCGAATTGCAGCGCCCCTATGTGGAGGCACGCCTGCAACGCCAAGGCATCACGCTGCTCTACATGGTGCCCTGGCCGCAATCCGGCTTTTACACGAATGTGCCGGTGGAAAGCGTGGAGACACTGCGCGGTATGAAGATGCGCACCTTCAATGCGCTGACCAATCGCTTCGCAACCCTGGCGGGTGCAACGCCAACCCTGGTGCAGCAGGCGGAAGTGCCGCAAGCCTTCGCAACCGGTGTGGTGAATGCCATGGTGACCTCAGCCGCGACGGGTGTTGATGTGCAGGCCTGGGATTTCTGCAAATTCTTCACGCCGATTGGCTTTACCCGCACAAAGAACGCCGTGTTTGTGCAAACCCGTGCCTTGCAGGCCCTGCCCGAGGCTTCCCAACGCGCTGTTCGTGCCGCTGCCGCAGCGGCAGAAGCGCGTGGCTGGCAGGCATCTGAAGTTGAAACCGTGGAACGGCAGAATATGCTGGCGAGCCGTGGCATGACGGTCAGTACGCCATCCCCTGCCTTGATGCAGGGCCTGGCACGCATTGGCGCCACGCAGGCTGATGAGTGGGTGGCCAAGGCTGGCGAGGAAGGCAAGCGGCTGATGGATGCCTATCGGGCGGCCATTGCTTGAATATGATGCGGGCGGATCTTCTCCGCCCGTTTTCTGACTGTTGAAGGTGGGGGCTGATGCGCAAAGCACTTGATTCGCTTTACCTGTTCGGGGGCGTGCTTGGCGGCATTGCCCTGGCGGCCATTGCCGCCATCATCATCGCGCAGGTGGTTGGGCGACAATTCGGCTTCACCGTTCTGGGGGCGGATGACCTGACCGCGTTTTCGGTTGCAGCGTCAGCGACCTTGCCGCTGGCCTATGCCTTCCGCCATGGCGCGCATATTCGCGTGGATTTGATCATCGGCCGGCTGAGAGGTTCCAGCCGCTTCATTATGGAAAGCATCGCGCTGATCCTGACCACGGGCCTCACCCTATTCTTTGCTTATTCCATGGCTGATCTTGCTTTTGACAGTTTCCAGTTTGAGGATGTGGCGCAGGGTTCTGTCGCCTGGAAGCTTTGGGTGCCGCAAGCGCTCTGTGCTTTTGGGGCAGCGCTTTTCGCGGTGTGTCTTTTGGATGATCTGGCCGCGCACCTCACCGGGGGCACGCCTTCCTATCGCAAAGCCGCAGAGATGAGTGCGCTCGACCGCGCGGGGGAGGAACTCTGATGGAACTCGCGCAAACCGAAGCCGGGCTTTTGCTGCTTGGCCTGCTGTTTTTGTTTCTTGGGCTTGGCGTTTGGATCGGGCTTGGCCTGATGCTGGTTGGGCTTTGCGGCGTGATCCTGCTGCCCATGCTCATGCCGTCCATGCCTACCTTCCCGGCGGAAAAGGTGATGGGCACGGCGATATGGCAATCGCTAGCGTCATGGACCCTGGCCGCGCTGCCACTATTCATCTGGATGGGCGAGATCCTGTTCCGGACAAAGCTTTCAGAGGATATGTTCCGCGGCCTTGCCCCCTGGGTGCAGCGCCTGCCCGGGCGGCTTATGCATGTGAACGTCATCGGTTGCGGCATTTTCGCGGCGGTTTCGGGTTCTTCTGCGGCGACGGCGGCGACGATTGGCAAGATGTCGCTGCCGGCACTCACGCAACGCGGCTATCATTTGCCCATGACGGTTGGCAGCCTGGCCGGGGCCGGCACGCTCGGTCTTTTGATCCCACCTTCCATTGTCATGATCGTCTATGGCGTGGCGGCGGAAGTTTCCATTGTGCGGCTGTTCATCGCGGGTGTCATTCCGGGCATCATGCTGATGGTGCTGTTCAGCGGCTACATCATGCTCTGGTCCATGATGAACCCGAGCCTGACACCGCCGCGTGATCCTTCCATTCCGCTGTCGCGCAAATTGAAGGAAAGCGGCCAGCTTATTCCGGTGGTGCTGCTGATCATGTTCGTCATGGGCAGCATTTATTTCGGTTGGGCGACGGCGACGGAAGCCGCGGTTTTTGGCGTGGTGGGTGCGCTGGCGCTTTCCGCCTGGGGGCGCACACTGACCTGGAAAAGCTTCATTGACAGTCTGATGGGCGCGGTGCGGCTTTCCTGCATGATCAATCTGATCCTGGCGGGGGCGGCGTTTTTAACGCAGGCCATGGCCTATTCCGGCATTCCCGCCGCCATGGCGGCCTGGGTCGGCGCGCAGGGTTTCAGCCCCTATATGATCATCGTTTGCCTCACGCTGATCTATCTGGTGCTGGGCTGTTTCATTGATGGCATCAGCATGATCGTGCTCACAGTATCCGTCGTGTTGCCGATCATCCAAGGCGCCGGGTTTGATCTGGTATGGTTTGGGATTTTCATCGTGCTGGTGGTGGAAATGGCGCAGGTGACGCCGCCAGTTGGCTTCAACCTGTTTGTGCTGCAGGGCCTGACCAATATGGGCATATTTCAGGTTGCCCGTTACACCTTGCCCTTCTTCTTCCTGATGGTGGTCGCGGTTGCAATTGTCACGATCTTCCCAGGTGTGGTCACCTGGCTGCCGACAACCATGCTGTCGGGCTGATCAGGGGGCGGGGGCCGGCCAATCCGGCCGCTCAAAGCGCTGCACCTCCAGCAAATAGCCGGCGGGGTCGTGAAAGAAGAAATGCGTCACGCGATAGGCTTCGGAATATTCCACCTGTTCCGGCACCTTGACACCGCGCGCCTTCAGCCGCGCGTGCCAGCCCTCCACATCCGGATCAACAAAGGTGAAGACAACGCCGCCCTGCACGCGTGGGTTGTCTGAAGCCCGCGGCGCCCGCGCGCGGCACACCCCAAGAAAGCCCCGCTCGCCCGGCGCGGTGGCATAGATGCGGCAGGTGCCCTGATCCTGCACCAGCGCCAGGCCGAGCTTGTTTTCATAGAAATCCCAGGAAGCGGCCGGGTCTTCCGCGTAGAGGAAGGTGATTTGCTGGGCGAAGTGCTTCGGTTCCATGGATGCAGCTTAGGGGGAACGGCACCAAGGCGCCACCCGCCAAGCTGGTGCCTGGGCCATACCGTGTTACACTTTACAAAAGGCATTCCATCCGCTTGCATTTTGGGACATTACGAGTCCGAGAGTATGGACTCCTTTTTTGGGGAAGAGGCATGAGCGATCTGGCGAACAAGATCACCGGTCAGATACCGGTGAAGGAACCGCAATGGCTGAAGGAATTCAAGGCCTTCATCATGCGCGGCAATGTGATTGACCTGGCGGTTGGCATTGTGATTGGTGCAGCCTTCACCGCCATCGTGACCTCCATGGTCGAGGATTTGCTGAACCCCATCATCGGTTTGCTGATGGGCGGAATGGATTTTTCCAATCTCTTCATCGTCATTTCCGGTGAACGCAAGGCAACCCTGGCCGCGACGCGCGATGGTGGCGCTGCCGTGCTCGCGGTTGGCAAATTCATCAATGCCATCATCAAATTCGTCATCGTGGGCTTTGCGGTGTTTTGGATGGTGAAGGTGCTGAGCAAGCTGCAAGCTTCAAAAGCCGTGGAAAAGGCCGCAACGCCGCCGCCGCCGACGCCGACTGAGGCGCTGCTTGCGGAAATCCGTGATGAATTGAAGGCCCGCAAGGTTTGACGATTTGGCGTGATCCGTTCCGGCGGATCACGCTTCACCGCACCATGCTGTAGCCCGGCACGCCTTTCAGCGCCTCGGTCGTATCGAAATCGCGCAGTACCGCGTCATCGGCCATTTCAACCTCAACGCAGCGATCGGCATATTTGCCGGCTAGGTGACGCGCGCCGACATCGCCAGTAATTGCCAGCATCTCGGGCAGGAATTCGCGTGACCAGAGCATGGGATTGCCCTGCTTGCCGCGGAAGGTCGGCATGACAATCGCGCGGCCTTCTTCCGGATCAAAGGCTGCCATCAGCCGATCAAGCATCGCCGCACTCACCAAAGGCATATCGCCAAGACACACCATGAAGCCTTCCACATCTTCGGGCAGCGCACGCAGCCCAGCCTTGAGTGAGGCGGAAAGCCCCTGCGCGTAATCCTCGGCAATCGCGAATTGCACGGCGCGGCCGGCAAGGGCTTCTTCCACCCGGTCATGCTCGTGGCCGGTCACCACAATGATTGGCCGGGCATGGGAAGCGAGTACCTGTTCCACCACGCGCACCACCATCGGCACGCCATCATTATCCGTGACCAGCAGCTTGTTCAGCGGCGCCATGCGGCGGGACCGCCCGGCGGCCAGCACAATTGCTGCCACGCGCCGCCCGCGACGCGGTGCAAGCGCGGGCGGTGGCGTGCGCGGCGCCTGTTCGCGCGGCAGGGGCCTTACTTCGATTTCCTTGAGCAAGCCGCCCACACCCATGGCGCCGATATCTTCCGGTGTGACTTCAAGCCCCGCGAAAAGCCGTTGCAGCACCCAATCAAAGCCATTCAGCTTGGGGCTCCGCGCACAGCCAGGCAGCACCATGGCGGGGATTTTGCCGATATGGCCAAGGCAGAGCAGATTGCCGGGGTCAACCGGCATGCCGAAATGATCAATCACGCCGCCAGCGCGCACAATCGCGGCAGGGCCAACATCGCGCCGGTCCACCACGGCGGAAGCGCCGGCCACCAGCAACATCTCCGCCCCCGCGCGCCTGAGGCGCGACAGCGCATCGGAAATCGCGACCGTGTCATGGCGCACGCGTTCAACGGGCAATAATGTCCCACAAAGCCCGGCGATGCGTTCTTCTGTTGCCTCCACCGCGCCTTCCATGACGCTTTCCTTGATGCCGGGCAGTTCAGACAGCACCAGCCCAACCTTCAAGGCACGGAAGGGATGAATGGCCAGCACCGGCCCCGCGCCGCTTTTCGCGACCGCTTCCACCACGCCCAGCATTTGCCCCGGTACGGCGAAGGGAATCACCTTGATGGTCGCGACCATTTCCTTGGTGTTCACCGGCGTGAAATTCGGCAGCGTCGCCAGCGTCAGGCTTTCATCAACGGCATTCATGCGCGCGATGCGCTTGGTGTCCAGCACCAAAAGCCCGGCCGTTTCCGCGAGAATATTCACGCGCCCCGTAGCCGCCCGAGACCGCGCGAGCAAAGGAGCGGCCAAAACCTGGCCAAGCCTTTCGGCGGCTTCATCTTCCGGCACGTCACCCACTTCAAGCCGGGCTGCGATGATTTCGCGATGGCCAGCGTCACGCAGCGCGGCGATGGCGCCATCATCCAGCACCGTGCCTTTTTTCAGGACGCGGCCCGCCAGGCGCATGGTATGCGCCAGGATCGCGCCCTTCGCTTCTTCAAGCCGCGTCGGGCCGAATATCATGCCGTGACACCAGGGATGGGCCGCACCGCGCCAAGCGCCGCACCACGCCGCGCCGCGACAATTTCCGCCATGATGGAAAGCGCAATTTCCGGCGCTGTGATGGCTTCAATATTCAAACCAACCGGCGCATGGATGCGGCCCATGGCTGCCGCATTATGGCCAAGCTCCGTCAGGCGGGCGATGCGCTTGGCATGCGTGCGCCGGCTGCCGAGTGCGCCGATGTAAAAGGCCTCGCTCTTCAGCGCGGCATCCAAGGCGGGATCATCCAGCTTCGGGTCATGCGTCAGTGTCACCACCGCCGTGCGCGCATCAGGCGCCAAGGCTGCCATCGCCTCATCTGGCCAATCGGTCGAAAGCGTGATGCCGGGCAGGCGTTCCTCGCTGGCAAAGGCGCGGCGCGGGTCCACCACCACCATGGCAAAGCCAAGCGGTGCGGCCATCGGCGCCATGGCCTGCGCGATATGCACCGCACCAACAACGATGATGCGCAGCGGCGGGTTATGCGGATGGATGAACCAGGTCTCATTCCCCAGCGTCACATTGCCGGCTTCTTCGCTGCCAAGCGCGGCCTTGGCCGCTTCCACCAATTCTGCCGGCATGTCATCGCCGGGCCACAGAAGCTGCGCGCCATCGGAAAGCCGCGTCAGCAGCACCACCGGGCGCTTGGCGGCGCGTTCGGCTTGCAGCCGCGCGAGGGTGGCGCCCTTCATGACAGTGGCTCCACAAACACCTTCACCTTGCCGCCGCAGGACAGCCCAACTTCCCAGGCGCGCTCATCGGAAATCCCGAAATCGAGCAATTGCGGCGCGCCGCTTGCCATGGATTGCCGCGCGGCATCCGCCACCGCCCCTTCAATACAACCGCCGGAAACCGACCCCGCCAGCTTGCCCGATTTGGTGATGGCAAGCCGCGATCCCGCCGGGCGTGGCGAGGACCCCCAGGTTTCCACGACCGTGGCGATGGCCACATCCTCACCGGCCGCCTTCCAAGCGGCGGCGATGGCCAGGATATCTTCAGCATTGTCGTTCTGGGTCATGCGACCATCCTCCTGCTCTGGCCTGTGCGCGGATCTGATAAGGTTTGGATCAGCGCCCGCAGGCTTTCAAGATTATGCACGGGCCGGAAATCATCCACATGCGGCAGCATGGCCCGAATGCCCTGGGATTTCGGTTGAAACCCCGAAAAGCGCAGCAGCGGATTGAGCCAGATCAGCCGCGTGCAGGATTGCCGGAGCCTTTCTGTCGCTTCCGCCAGCCCCGCAGCACCTTCGCGGTCCAGCCCATCTGTGATCAGCAGCACCACCGCGCCCTGGCCCAG
>JADCEV010000152.1 GCA_020249865.1 Roseomonas sp.
CTTCACGCCAAAGCGCCGGTCGTAATAACCAGCCAAAGCCTTGCGCAGCCCCGGAATCCCCTTGGACATGGAATAGCGATGGGTGCGCGGGTCCTGCACCGCTTCAATCAGCTTCGCGACAATATGCGGCGGTGTGGGCGTATCGGGATTGCCCATGCCAAGGTCAACAATATCCTCAGCCGCCGCGCGCGCCTTGGCCTTGGCGGCATTCACCTCAGCAAAGACATAGGGCGGCAGGCGCCGGATACGGTGGAAATCCTCGGTCATGGCTTCAGTCTCAATGATTAGGGGCTGCGCTTATAGACCACCCGGTCACGGCCGGCGAGGCGGATCACGCAAAACTGGTGGCGGGGGTGCGCCGGCGGGGGCCAGCGTGGGCGCGCTCGGCACGCCAGCGGGGGCAATGACGGGCGCGGCCGGAATGCCCGAAGGTTCGGGCAAGGCAGCCGGTACTGGGGTGGCTTGCTGCGGTGTCACGGCGGGGGCCGCCGGTTCGGTGGGCGCGGCAGGCGCTGGGATGGCCATGCCGGCCAAGGCCGGGGCCAAAGCGGGCGGAGGCGGCCCCAAGCGCGGCACGGCGCCCGGTAGGGCACCCAGCGGTTCGCGGCTGGCTTCGCGTTGCTGCACCAACCGGGCGGCCAGGGCTTCGCGGGATGCCATATCCGGGGTTTCGGGGCGCGGCGGCAGGGCGCCCAGATTGGGAAAGGGCGCATTGGGATTGGGGGGCGCGGGGCGGCCTTCGGTCGCAGGCCCCCAGGCGCGGTCCCAGAATTTCGCCACCGCCTGGCCGGATTGCGTTGAGCAGCCAGCTAGCATCAGCGGCAGCAGCACGCAAAACCATGCTTGATTGGCCCGGCTTCGCCACCTAGGTTGAACTTCGGTTCCGGTTGTCTCGCGATGCTCGCTCATGCGCCCCTGCCTGCAAAAGGGGGTTAGCCTGAAACGGGCACGGCGCGAAGCACCCGGACGAAACTAGCCAGGAAGCCTGCCATGGCCGAAAGCGATCCGCCCAATTTCCGCCTGCCCGATCCGGCGCTGGTCAGCCGCACCATGGCCGATGTGGCGGAACGCGGCCAGCGCATTGTCGCGGATTTCCTGAAGCGCCAGGCGGATCAGCCTGGTGAGGCCGACCCGATGCATATCGGCAATGCCTTTCTGGATATGACGTCGCGGCTGATGGCCAATCCGGCCAAGCTGATGCAGGCGCAGATCGGCTTTTGGCAGGATTATTTGACGCTTTGGGGCAATACCGCGCGGCGCCTGATGGGGGAACCCGCGCCGGCCGTGATCGCTGAAGATCAGAAGGATAAGCGCTTCAAGGATGAAGCCTGGCGCCATAATGAAGTGTTTGATTTCATCCGGCAGAGCTATTTGCTCTCCGCCCGCTATATGCAGGGCCTGGTGCATGACGCGGAGGGCATGGATGAAAAAACCGCGCAGAAGGTGGATTTCTACACGCGCCAATTCGTGGATGCGATGAGCCCCACGAATTTCGCCCTGACCAATCCGGAAGTGCTGCGCCGCACGGCGGAAACAGGTGGCGAAAATCTGCTGAAGGGCCTTTCAAATCTTCTGACCGATCTGGAACGCGGCCAGGGGAATCTGCGCATCCGCATGACGGATGAAAGCAAGTTCAAGGTGGGTGAGAATATCGCCGTCACCCCCGGCAAGGTTGTCTATCAGAATGATCTGATGCAATTGATCCAGTATACGCCAACCACTGAGAAGGTGCTGAAGCGGCCGCTGCTGATCCTGCCGCCCTGGATCAACAAATATTATATCCTCGATCTGCGCCCGAAGAATTCCTTCATCCGCTGGGCGGTGGATCAGGGGCATACGGTTTTTGTGGTTTCCTGGGTCAATCCGGATGAACACCTCGCCGAAAAAGGGTTTGAGGATTACATGCTGGAAGGCCCTTATGCGGCGCTGGATGCAATTGAAAAGGCAACCGGCGAGAAATCCGTGAATGCGATTGGCTATTGCCTTGGCGGCACGCTGCTATCAGCGACACTCGCGCATATGGCGGTCAAGCGCGATACGCGCATCAAATCGGCGACCTTCTTCACGACCATGGTGGATTTCACTGAATCCGGTGAATTGGGCGTTTTTATTGATGAGGAACAATTGAAGGCGCTTGAAGCGAAGATGCAAAAGCGCGGCTTCCTGGAAGGGAGCGAAATGGCGACCACCTTCAATATGCTGCGCGCCAATGATCTGATCTGGTCCTTCGTGGTGAACAACTACCTGCTGGGGCAGGACCCCTTCCCGTTTGATTTGCTCTACTGGAATGATGATTCAACGCGCATGCCCGCGCGCATGCATTCCTTCTATTTGCGCCGGATGTATCAGCAGAATGATCTGATCAAGCCGGGCGGGATCGAATTGCTTGGCGTCAAGATTGACCTGCGCAAGATCAAGCTGCCGACCTATATTCTCTCAACGCGGGAAGACCATATCGCGCCCTGGGCTTCCACCTATCGCGCAACCCAGACCTATGCCGGCGATATCCGCTTTGTGCTGGCGGCGTCCGGCCATATTGCGGGCGTGGTCAATCCGCCGGATGCAGGCAAATACAGCCATTGGGTGAATAAGGATTTGCCGGCAGAACCTGAAGCCTGGCTGGCGGGATCAACGGAATTGGCAGGGTCCTGGTGGACAGATTGGCAGCGCTGGGTTGCCGGGCAGGACCCCGCGCAAGTGCCGGCTCGCCAGCCGAAAAACGCGATCGAAGATGCGCCGGGCAGTTACGTGAAGGTGATGGCGCAGGATTGAAGCGCGACCAAGGGAAGGAAACACATCATGGCGGGCAGATTGGCGGGGAAGCTTTGTTTCGTCACCGCAGCAGGCCAAGGCATTGGTCGCGCCACCGCGCTTGCCATGGCCGCCGAAGGCGCGCGGGTGGTAGCGACGGATCGTGATGCGGCGCTGCTCGCTACACTGAAAGCGCCCGGCATTACCACAGCGGTTTTGGATGTGCTGGATGATGCCGCCATCGCCGCCGCCGCCAAGGCCGCAGGCCCGGTGGATATCCTGTTCAATTGCGCCGGCTTTGTGCATCAGAACACCATCCTGTCCTGCACCGATCAGGATTGGGATTTCGGCTTTGCGCTGAATGTGCGGGCCATGTGGAAGGTGGCGCAAGCCTTCATCCCCGGCATGCTGGAACGCCGCGGCGGCAGCATTGTGAACATGTCTTCCGCCTGTTCATCCATCAAGGGCGCGCCCAATCGCTTTCTGTATGGCACCACCAAGGCGGCTGTGGTCGGCCTCACGAAATCCATCGCGACCGAATATGTCGCGCAGGGCATTCGCTGCAATTGCCTCTGCCCCGGCACGGTGGATACACCATCGCTTCACGACCGAATCGCCGCCAATGCCGCCGCCGCCGGGTCGGTAGAGGCCGCCCGCGCGGCCTTTGTCGCGCGCCAAGCCATGGGGCGGCTTGCGACGGCCGAGGAAATGGCCGCTTTGGTCCTTTATCTGGCTTCCGATGAGGCCGCTTTCGTCACCGGCCAGGCCATTGTGATTGACGGCGGCTGGACATTGTAGGAAGCCAGGGCTGCTTTCCTGAAGGAGGATGAAATGGCCAGTGAATTTGCCGTGCCGATGATGGGCGCGATGGGTGCCGTGGTGCTTGCCGGCATGAATGAGGATGTGGCGATGCCCGCCTATATGATGTTGGGCTCGATTGCCATGCTGATCGCGCTGCTGCTTGCCGCGGGCGCCGTGACCTTGCCGGTCAACAGCATCCAGGCGCTGGCCTTCGGCGGCATTGGCCTCGCACTTTTCGGGCATGTGCGCGCCCGCCGTTCCAATTGAGGGAGAGAGGCTCAGATGAAGCTGCTGCGTTACGGCCCGGCGGGCCAGGAAAAGCCGGGCATTCTGGATGCCGCCGGCGCCATTCGTGATCTTTCGGGCGTTGTGCCCGACATCACGGGTGATGTGCTCTCCCCCGCCGCGCTGGCCAAGATTGCCGCGGTGGATGTGAATAGCCTGCCCAAGGTTGCCGGCAATCCGCGCCTTGGCTCGCCGGTCACCGGCATGAAGAATTTGATTTGCATCGGGCTGAACTATGCCGATCACGCGGCGGAAACCGGCGCGCCGATTCCGAAGGAACCGATTGTGTTCCTGAAATCGCTCAATGCGCTGCAAGGGCCGAATGATGATGTGGTGATCCCGCGCGGATCGGTGAAGACCGATTATGAGGTGGAGCTTTGCATCATCATCGGCACGCGCGCCAAATATGTCTCGGAAGATCAGGCGCTGGACCATGTCGCCGGCTATGCCGTTGGCAATGACGTGTCTGAGCGTGAATGGCAGGCGGAACGCGGCGGCGCTTGGGATAAGGGCAAGGGGTTTGATACTTTCGGCCCGCTGGGTCCCTGGCTGGTGACGAAGGATGAAGTGCCAGATCCGCAGAACCTCGCCATGTATTGCGATGTGGATGGTGTGCGCGAACAGAATGGGTCCACCAAGACCATGATCTTCGGCGTGAAGCAGATCGTGTCTTATGTCAGCCAATGCATCACGCTCAATCCCGGTGATGTGATCTTCACCGGCACACCGCCCGGTGTGGGGCTTGGCAAGAAGCCGACGCCGATCTTCCTGAAGGCAGGTCAGACCATGAAGCTTGGCATTGCCGGGCTTGGTGAGCAGACGCAGAAGCTTGTCGCCAGCGCCTGAAACAGCGACGCTAGTGATCTTTGACTTCCCCACCCGGAAGCCGGGTGGGGAAGCGCAGGCCCGCGCGTTGCGCGCTTTGGCCGAAGACATCGCAGCCGAGCCTGACTTGATCTGGAAAATTTGGACCGAAGATAAGGCAGCCGGGCGTTCCGGCGGGATTTATCTGTTCCGCAATCGCGCGGCTGCGGAAGCCTATCACGCGAAGCATGCCGCACGGCTGACCGCGGCAGGTGTGACGGGGATTGAGGCTGTTTATCGTACTTACAACGCTGAACTCACCGCCATCACACGCGGGCCTGTCAGCAGCCCCTAGAGCGTGTTGCGTTCACATGTGTTCACGCCACCCGCTCTACCTCGTTGTTTTTCGAGCATCTTCACACGTTCAGATGATTCCATCTGAACGTGATCTGCTCTAACCCGCCGCGGCAAGAATGCGCAGTGTTGCTTCCTCCCGCCCCAGCGCCCAGAGCACAGCATCAATCGGCGGGCTGGTGGTGCTGCCACTCAGTGCCGCGCGCAAGGGCTGCGCCACCTGGCCAAGCTTGATGCCCTTCACATCGCAGTAATCGCGCAGCCACTGGTCCAGATCCTGCTTTTCCCAAGGCGCTGTCTGCAAAAACGCCGCCAGATCGGCAAGCCGCGCCTTGGCTTCTGGCGTCAGCAATGCCTCGGCCTTGGCTTCCATCATCGGTGCGCCATCCTGCACCGCAAAAGCCGCAGCGCCGGTCAATTCTTCAACCGTCTTGGCCCTTTCCTTCAGGAAGGGCATCAGCATCCGCACGCGCTTGGCGCCATCCGGCCCGAACAATACGGTGCGTTTCGCCAGCCGCTCCAGCACGTCACGCGTCAGCACATCATCTTCGGCCAGGCGCAGATATTGCCCGTTCAAATGCGTGAGCTTGGCATAATCCATCCGCGCCGCCGCACGCCCGACATCCCTGATGTCGAATAACGTCACGGCCCGATCGCGCGGGATGAATTCCTCATCGCCATGCCCCCAGCCAAGCCGCAGCAGATAATTGCAGACGGCATCGGGCAGATAGCCTTGCTCACGAAAATCCAGTACGGAAACCGCGCCATGGCGCTTCGATAGCTTGGCGCCATCCGCGCCATGGATCAGCGGCACATGGGCGAAATGCGGGCGCGTCCAGCCCATCGCGTCATAAACCATGCATTGGCGGAAGGTATTGGTCAGGTGGTCATCGCCGCGGATCACATGGGTGATGCGCATATCGTGATCATCCACCACAACCGCATGCAGATAGGTCGGCGTGCCGTCACTGCGCAGAATGATCATATCGTCCAATTCGCTATTGGCGACGCGCACTTCACCCTGCACCAAATCCGCCACCACGGTTTCGCCTTCCAAAGGCGCCTTGATGCGTATGGCGAAGGGCTTGCCCGCCTGTTCCGGCCCCGGCTCCCGCTCACGCCAGCGGCGGTCATAACGGGGCGGGCGGCCTTCGGCGGCGGCGCGTTCGCGCATTTCAGCCAATTCTTCCGGCGTCGCCCAGCAGCGATAGGCCTTGCCCATGGCCAGCAGCGCTTCGGCGATTTCGCGATGCCGTGCTTCCCGCTGCGCTTGGAACACCGGCGGTTCATCGGGCGAAAGGCCGAGCCATTCCAGGCTGTCCAGGATCTGATCCACCGCTTCCCGGGTGGAGCGTTCGCGATCCGTATCTTCAATGCGCAGCAGGTATTCCCCGCCATGGTGGCGCGCGAAAAGCCAATTGAACAAGGCAGTGCGGGCCCCGCCGATATGCAGATAGCCGGTGGGGGAAGGGGCAAAGCGCGTGCGAACCGTCATGGCATACTCATCATTCTCCTGATGCGCTGCCTTTAAAGCACAAGCGGCGCGGGGGAAATCTGGCCCCAGGGCGGGGGCGTGATGAAATTCCTGTTTGGTTGTTTGACGGGGCCCATATAAACTTATGGTTGTGTCCGTCCTGACCCCTTCCCTGCCCCGAAGCCCAAGCCTGACCGCATCGCCCGGCTTGTGGCGGGTCAGGGCGGCCGAGGCTTTCGCCGCCGAACGGCAGCAGCAGGCGCTTTGGCTGCCCGTCGCCATGGGCGCGGGCATCCTGCTGTATTTCAGCCTGCGAAGCGAACCGGATGCAAGGCTGATCTGGCTGGCCCCTGGCCTGATCATCGCCGCGCTGCTTCTTGCGCGCCGCTGGCCTTTCTGCGGCTGGCTTTGCGCTTTGGTTGCGGCGGGCAGCTTTGGTTTTGCCGTGACGCTCTGGCATGCGCAAAGGGCGCCGCCGCCGCTCTCCCCACCGCCACGGGCAATCGTGGTGCAAGGCATTGTGCAAAATGTGCAGGCGCTGCCGCAGGGGCTGCGCGTGACGCTTGCCGATGCGCGGCTTGGGCCAGAGGCACCGCGCCTGGAACGCAGCATCCGGCTGCGTCTGCGCAATAATGACCCCGCACGGCCAATGCCCGGCGATCTGCTCAGCGTCCGCGCGCTGATCCGCGCCCCGGCAGCGCCGGCCTATCCCGGCGCCTGGGATTTCCAACGCGCGGCGTTTTTCAGTGGTCAGGGCGGCGTTGGCTTTGCCATTGGCGCGGCAGAGGTCACGCCAGGCGCCGGCGAAGCCCCGCCCTTTGCCGGCTTGCGCACCGAACTCGAAGCTCGTGTTCTTGCGGCCTTGCCCGGCTCCGCCGGGGCAATTTCAGCGGCGCTGCTGACCGGTAGCCAAAGCGCCATTCCAGCGGCTGATCTGAATGCCATGCGCGATTCGGGTCTTGCGCATCTGCTGTCTGTTTCCGGCTTGCATATCGCGATTGTGATGAGCGTTTCCTTCTGGGTGACGCGCTTGCTGTTGGCGCTTTATCGCCCTCTTGCCTTGCGCGTGCCGGGTAAGCTGCTGGCGGGATGTGGCGCCTTGCTTGCCGGGGGCTTCTACATGCTGCTGACCGGCGCGCAGGTGCCCATGCAGCGCAGCTTTGCCATGGCGTGTCTGGTGACGCTCGCCATTCTGGCGGGGCGGAAGGCGATTTCGCTGCGCGGCCTGGCTTGGGCTGCGGCGGTGGTGATGGTCTTCGATCCGGCGTCCCTGCTTGGCCCATCCTTCCAAATGTCCTTCGCGGCGGTGCTGGCCCTGATCGCGGGGTGGGAGGCCGTGCAGCCGCGCCTTGCCGGGCTGCGCGGCCAGAAGGGTTGGGCGTGGCGCATTGGCTTTGGTGTGTTTGGGTTGATGATGACCTCGGTGCTGGCGGGTGCGGCGACAGCGCCCTTCGGCCTCGCGCATTTTGGGCGGCTGCAATGGTATGGGGTGGCGGCGAATGCGGTGGCGGTGCCGCTCACCTCCTTCATTGTCATGCCTGCCGGCATGTTGGCGGCTCTGCTGATGCCGCTTGGCCTGGAAGCGCCGGCGCTTTGGGTGATGGGCTTTGGGGTGGAGGGGATCTTGTGGGTGGCGCGCATTGTCGCCGCCTGGCCGGGAGCGACGGAATCCGCCATGCCGATGCCCGGCTGGGGCTTGGCGGTCTTCGCCTTTGGGCTTTGCTGGCTATGCCTGTGGCGGCGCTGGTGGCGCGCCTTGGGCGTGCTGCCGATGATCCTTGGCCTGGCAAGCGCGGGCTTGGGGCAACCGCCCCATATCCTGGTGTCGCAAGATGCGCGGTTGGTTGGGTTTTTCACGGCGGATACGCTTTTCATCCAACGCCAACAGGGCGCTTCCAACCTGACGCGCGACGCCTGGCTCAGGCTTTATGGGCAGGATGCGGCCAGGGCTTTGCCCGTGGAAGGCACAAGCCCCGATGGAAAGCTTAGCTGCTCTGCTGAAGGCTGCCTGTTTCATGCGGGCACGAGCGCCTTTTTCGTCCGCCGCGGCGATGTCATGGCGCAATGCGGCAAGGTTGCCGTGATCATCTCGGCCGAGCCCATCCGGCAGCGCTGCCGGCAGAGCATTCTGGTTGATCGTTTTTCCGTCTGGCGCAATGGCACGCATGCAATCTGGCTTTTGCCGTCCGGCGCGCAGGTAATTTCTGATCGCGCCTGGCGCGGTGATCGGCCCTGGGTGCCGCCGCTGCCGCAACCTCGTGCGGCGGCCGAACCGCCGGCGCCGATTGAATAACCCCCTACCCCAGCAGCCGTAGCGCCATCACCGCCAGCACCACGCCATTCAGCAGAAACAACCCCGCCGCCACGCCGCGTATCAGGCGCCCATGGCTTTTGCCGAAAAACCGCCCGAGCAACGCCACGCCGATCAGCGCGGGGATCGTGCCGGCGACGAAGCTCACCATCGCCAACGCACCGCCGAGCGCGCTGCCCGTCGCTGCCGCCCCGGCCAGGGCGCCGTAGAGCAGGCCGCAAGGCAGCGCCGAGAGCAGCAAGCCAAGCGCCACCCCGCGCAGCCCAGTGGGGGCTGCCAGCAGCAGGCCAAGACGTGCTTCCAATAGGCTCGGCAAGCGCGGCGTGGCGAGGCGCGGCAGCAGCGCGGCAAGCCGGGCGGAGGCTTGCGCAAACATCAGCAGCGCCGCGAGGGCAAGCATCCCCGCCAGCACCAGCCGCCAGCCGGTGCCGAGGCTCACCGCACCTACCACCCCGCCGGCCAGCGCGCCGAGCAAGCCGTAACCAATCGCCCGACCAGCATGATAGGGCAGCAATGCCGCGCCAGAAAGGCGCCGCAGCATCCCGCCAGACGCCGCCTGATCCGCCATCGCCGCAGATTGCGCCAGCACAAAGGGCCCGCACATGGCAGCGCAATGGCTGGCCCCGCCCGCCAAGCCGGCCAGGAACAGCGCGCCCATCACCGCCCAAAGCCCACCCGGGCCAAGCGCTTCCAGCCCATGCAGGCAAGTGGCGAGGAATTCCGCCATGGAAAGCTACGCCGATGCCTGATCCAGCGCGCGCCGCAGCAGCAGCAAATCCGCCCAGGCTTCGCGCTTGGAAGCCGGGCTGCGCAGCAAATAGGCGGGATGAAGCGTCGGCAGCGCGGGAATGCGGCCAAGGCCGGGGATTTCCACCTCATGCCAACGGCCACGGAGCCGGGTGATACCCTCCTTGCCGCCGATCAGCCCTTTGGCCGCGACGCCCCCCACCAGCACCAGCCGCTTCGGGCGGATCAGCGCCACCTGACGGCGCAGGAAGGGCAGGAAAAGCGCCACTTCCGCATCGGTTGGCGTGCGGTTCCCGGGCGGCCGCCAGGGCAGGATATTGGTGATGTAGAAATTACTCTCCCGCGAGAGGCCAACGGAGGCGAACATCCGATCCAACAATTGGCCCGAAGCGCCAACAAAGGGCCGGCCGGCGCGGTCTTCATCCGCCCCTGGTGCCTCGCCAATCAGCATCAGGCCGGCATCTGTGATGCCTTCACCAAACACTAGATTCGTCGCGGTTTCCCTGAGCGCCGAGCCATCAAAGGCCGCAATCGCCGCCTTCAGCGCCGCCAGATCGGGGGCAGCGGCGGCCAGGGCTTCGGCCCGCGTATTGGCCGGCGGCGCGGGCGCCAGGGCAACCGGGGCAGCGCGGATCGGGCGCGGGGCCGGTTCCGGTGCGGGGCGCGCGGCTTCGGGGGCGCGCGCAGGAGCCTCCCGCAGCGCCAGGCGATCCGCGGGGCTTTCCATCAGCGCCTCATCCGCGCCCCAGTCGCATTGCAGCGCCAGGGCGGCGGCCAGGGCGGATTTCTCCTGCTCCATCCCCCACATATCGGCCCGGTGCGGGGTTCCGCGCAACCCGCGGCTTCGCTACATGGAGCAAATAGCCAAGAGGAAAGGCAGTTCGTGATGTCCGAAGAACGGGAAGCGATGGAATTTGATGTGCTGATCGTGGGCGGTGGGCCTTCGGGTCTGGCCGCCGCCATCCGCCTGAAACAGCTCGCGCCCGATATGGCGGTGTGCCTGATTGAAAAGGGCAGCGAGATCGGCGCGCATATCCTCTCGGGCGCCGTGTTGGAACCGCGTGCGCTGGATGAGCTTATTCCCGATTGGCGCGATGATCCGCCGGCGCTTGCCACACCCGCCGGTGATGACCGCTTCATGTTCCTGACGGAAACCAAGGCCTTCAAGCTGCCAACGCCGCCGGCGATGAATAATCACGGCAATTACATTGTCTCGCTCGGCAATGTCTGCCGTTGGCTGGGTGCAAAAGCTGAGGCGCTTGGCGTTGAAATCTATCCGGGCTTCGCCGCTTCCGAGACGATCATTGAAGATGGCCAGGTGCGCGGCGTGGTGGCCGGCGTGATGGGCATTACGAAGGATGGTGAAAAGGGGCCGAATTACCAGCCGGGGATGGAACTCCGCGCCAGTTACACGCTGTTTGCCGAGGGCTGCCGCGGTTCGCTCACGAAAAAGCTTTTTGAGACCTTCAATTTGCGCGATGGCGTCGCACCGCAGACCTTTGGTTTGGGGATCAAGGAATTATGGGAAATCCCGAAGGAAAAGCATCAGCCGGGCCTGATTTGGCATAGCGTGGGCTGGCCCCTGAACACCGATACCTATGGTGGGTCGTGGTTGTATATGCTTGGCGATAATCTGGTCAGCATCGGCTTTGTTGTCGGGCTGGACTACCAAAATCCCTGGCTTTCGCCGTTTGAGGAATTTCAGCGCTTCAAGCAGCACCCGGCGGTGCGCGCCATGCTGGAAGGGGGCAAACGCATTGCCTATGGCGCGCGGGCCTTGAATGAAGGTGGCTTCCAGGCGATCCCGAAGCTGGTTTTCCCCGGCGGTGCGATCATTGGTGATTCGGCGGGTTTCCTGAATGTGCCAAAGATCAAGGGCACGCATACGGCCATGAAATCCGGCATGATCGCGGCGGAAGCACTCGCCGCCGCTTGTGCCACAGAAAATCGCGCGCCGGTGCTGAATGCCTATCCGGAAATGCTGCGCCATTCCTGGATTTGGCCGGAATTGGAGGCGGTGCGGAATATCCGGCCAGGCTTCGCGAAATTCGGCTTCTGGGGCGGCATGATCAATGCCGCGATTGAAACCTATATCACGCGCGGCAAATCACCCTGGACGCTGTCGCATCATGAAGATCACGCCGTGCTGAAGAAGGGTTCGGAGGCACCGAAAATCACCTACCCAAAACCCGATGGCGTTTATTCCTTCGATCGGCTGTCTTCTGTATTCCTGGCGAATACCAATCATGAGGAAGACCAGCCAGCACATTTGAAGCTGCGCGATCCTGGGCTTTGGAAGGGTGTGAATTGGGAAATCTTCGGCAGCCCCGAAAGCCGCTATTGCCCCGCCGGGGTTTATGAGGCGGTGGGCGTGGAAGAAGGACAGCCGCGCCTGGTGATCAATGCGCAGAATTGCGTGCATTGCAAAACCTGCGACATCAAGGACCCGACGCAGAATATTGATTGGTGCACGCCGGAAGGCAGCGGCGGGCCGAATTACATTGGCGGCATGTGAAAACGCCAGATCAGGACAGGAAAAATACCATGCTGAAAATCCACGGCATCGCCCGTTCCCGTGCCTTTCGCTGCATCTGGGCCGCCGAAGAAGCCGGCCTTGCCTATGAAGTGATTCCGCTTGGCTTCGCGCCCGGATTCAAGCTGGAACGCCCGCTTGCAATCAACCCGAACAACAAGATCCCCGCCTTGGAAGATGGTGATCTGGTGCTGTTCGAAAGCCTTGCGATCAATCTGCATATCGCGGGCAAGGTCGGCGTACCGCTGATGCCCACCGGCAATGATGCCTCGCGCGTGCTGCAATGGACGCTTTGGGCGGCGACGGAGGTTGAGCCGCATGTGATGCGCTGGGCCTACAATGCCTTCCTCCGCGCACCGGCAGATCGCATCGCGGCAGAGGCAGTTCTGGGCAAGGAAGCCACCGATCAGCGGCTTGCGGTGCTCGAATCGGAATTGTCGGGGCGTGATTATCTGGTGGGTAATGGCTTCACCATCGCTGATCTCAACCTTGCTTCCGTGCTCTATGGCTCCTTCGTGAATGGGTATGACTTCACCGCTTTTCCGAAGGTGAAGGCTTGGCTTGCGCGCTGCCTGGAACGCCCGGCGGCCAAGCGCGCAAGGGCGCAGCGCGAAGGGTAAGGCTTAACGCCCAAATTCGGGAGGAATGAAGATGATCCATCGTCGTCTATTGCTGGCGGCACCCATGCTGGCCATGCCGGCCTTGGCCCGCGCGCAAGCCTGGCCGTCACGCCCGGTGCGCATTGTGCTGGCCTATCCTCCGGGAGGGTCCACCGATGTGCTGGCGCGCACCCTTTCTGCGGCTTTGCAGGAAGCCATCCCGGGTAGCACCTTTGTGGTGGATAATCGCCCGGGCGGGGCCGCGGTGGTTGGGACGCATGCGGTGGCCCAAGCGGCGGCCGATGGCTATACGCTGGCGCTGGGCAATAACCAGACCCATGCGGCGAATGCGGCCATGCTGCCTTCCCTGCCCTTTGACCCGATTGCGGATTTCGCGCCCATCGCCAAGCTGGCAACCGTGCATCACGCCTTGGTGGTGCCGGCCAACGGTGCCAGGACCTTGGCCGAACTGGCCGCGAAGGGCCGCAATGGCGGTAAGGTAACTTACGCGTCTTCCGGTGCCGGTTCCGCCAGCCATGTGATTGCCGAGACCTTCGCACGGCGGGAGCGTTTGGATGCCACCCATGTGCCCTATCGCGGCGGTGCCCAGGCCACCACGGATACGGTTGCGGGTGTTGTGGATTTCTTTGTCTCCACCTGGCCGCAGGTGGTTTCCCTGGTGCGCGAGGGCCGGCTGCGGGCGCTTGGCATTGGCGCCCCGGCGCGCCTGCCCGAAGCGCCGGATGTGCCGACCTTCGCGGAACTGAGCGCGCCTGATCTGGCGGTGGATGCCTGGTTCGGGCTTTGGGCGCCGGCCCGCACCCCGCCCGAGATCATCGCGCGGCTATCCGACAGCTTGCTCCGCATCCTGGCTGAGCCCGCCATGCGTGAACGGCTGCAGTCCCAGGGTTTTGTGGCCGCGCCCATGGCATCAACGCCCTTCGCTGAATTCCAAAAGGCGGAATTGGCGCGTTGGCGCGCGCTGGTTGACCTGACCGGGATCAGGCTTGCCGGTTGAGCCGTTTTGTTCCTACCCCGTAAATGAAAAGGGGCGCCTTGCGGCGCCCCAAATCTTTCCCGATACGCATATCCCCGAATTAGCGGAGGATGATTTCCACGCGACGGTTCTGCGGCTCACGCACACCATCGGCCGTCGGCACCAGGTTGTTTTCCTCACCAAAGCCGCGCGTGACGATTTCGTTGCGCGGCACACCGCGGCGCACCAGCTCAGCCGCCACCGCATTGGCGCGACGCTGAGACAGACCCATGTTGTAATCCGCCGGTCCGGAGCGATCCGTGAAGCCATTCACTTCAATGCGGGTCACCCCGGCACCACGTGACGAAGCGGCTTCGCCAATGATCTGGCGGGCGCGATCGGTCAGGTCAGCCTTGCTCCAGTCAAAGAAGACCAGGAAGGTGCGGGCAGCAGAAACTGGCGCAGCAGCCGCAACAGCCGGGGCCGCGTTGAAGGCGTAGCGGAGGCCAACCAGCAGGGAGTGGTTGAAGTTATCAACCTCAATATCCACCTTCTGCGAGGCAGAGCCTACCCCCGCGATCTTCGCGGTGTTCGTAACACCTATTTCGGGGCTCGAGGTCGCCATAAAGCGATACTCGGCTGTCAAAGACAAGCCAGGCACCGCGCTGATTGGCAAAGACAGACCAACAATTGCCTGGCCACCAAATGCGCCTTCAGTGCCACTATAGGTGTCGCTGCTACCGGCTTGTGAAATGCCAACGCTGTCATAATCATGCCAGATATAACCTGCGCCGACACCAACATATGGCGTCAATCCACCAAGCATTCCCCCGAGGTTGATATCGTAGAGAATGTTTGCCATTGCACCGTAACTCGTGACCGTTCCTGTCGCACCCGGCCCTTTCAAACTTCCTCCGAGCTTGACGTCAGTAACATCATTTGACCGGTAGTTACCTTCAAGTTCGACGCGAAAGCCATTCCCAAAACCCCAACCGAGGCTCAGAACGCCAACATACCCCCAGGAGAAATCATTCGTGTTATTGCCGCCCTTAAAGGTGACGTCGGTTTCCATTAAACGGTTCGTACCGAACCCCGCGCCAAGATACAGCCCATTCACGGGCTGGGCCTGCGCCAGCACCGGAAGCGCAACCACCGCCGCAGCGGCAAGAAGGGTCTTTTTGAAGCTCATCGTCTTTCCTCACTTCTCTTTCACAGCGAAGGAATCGTGTCCCAGCGCTTCAGCAAAGTTGGTTAATCTTAATAACAATAAGAGCGTGAAGGAGGAGACCTAAATTCATCTCGGGGGGGCAAGCGAGACCAAAAGGCCACGGACCGTGCTGAAATTGCCACACTCAATATGGAAGATCAGGACCGGTAGGTCATGCTTGGCACCGAGATCAAGGCCAAAAGTGCATTAATTTATTTGGACGTAAGGGCGATAAAAAAGGGGCGCCTTGCGGCGCCCCCAATCTTTCCCAGGTGGGATCTTCCCGAATTATTTCAGGATGATTTCCACGCGACGGTTCTGCGGCTCACGCACGCCATCGGCCGTCGGCACCAGGTTGTTTTCTTCGCCGAAGCCACGAGTCACGATTTCGTTGCGCGGCACACCGCGGCGCACCAGCTCAGCGGCCACCGCATTGGCGCGACGGATGGAAAGCTGCATATTGTAGTCCGCCGGGCCGGAACGGTCCGTGAAGCCATTCACTTCAATGCGGGTCACGCCAGCGCCACGCGCAGAGGCGGCTTCACCGATGATCTGGCGGGCGCGATCCGTCAGGTCAGCCTTGCTCCAGTCAAAGAAGACCAGGAAGGTGCGGGCAGCGGCAACAGGTGCCGCAGCGGCAACAGCCGGGGCCGCGTTGAAGGCGTAGCGCAGACCAACGAGGACGGAATGGTTCACGTTATCCAAATCAACTGTTCTTTTGGTCCCTGAGAGGGTGGAGTTGACTTCATGACCAGATGTCATCATGAAGCGGTATTCCGCCGTCATGGCAAGGCCCGGAACGGCAGCGATCGGCAGGGATACACCGGCAATCGCCTGTCCTCCCCAACTTCCACTGTCACCGGTCAGCACGGACATCGTATTACCTACTTTGGTGCCGACTTCGTCATACTCATGCCAAACGTAACCAAGACCAGCGCCCAGATACGGGTTTATGCCACCCAGGGCGCCATTAAGGTCAAAATCATACATAAGATTCAACATGGCGCCAAAGCTGGTGGCTGTTCCTGTTGAACCAGATTGGGCAAAGCCAGCGGCATTGGTTTTGCCGCCCCCCAAGGGTGGCGCCGTAACTACTGGGGGAGGGGCGGCACTGCCAGCGCTTCTAGAAAAAATGCCAGACACCTCATTTTGGCGATAACTGGCTTCAATTTCGGCACGAAGGCCATTACCGTACCCCCAACCCAAACTGAGCACGCCTGCAAAGCCCCAAGAAAATTCGGCGGAGTCCAAACCGAGGGCTCGTAAAGCTGACTTATCGGCGGCCGAAGAACCCGAGAGATCCGATCTGTCCAGGTAATTCCCGCCGATACCTCCGCCGAGATAAAACCCACTGACAGGTTGCGCCTGCACCATGACTGGCGAGGCCAAAAGAATTGCTGCCACGCAAATCGATTTTCCGTAGGTCATGACTTCTCCTCGAAACTTTTTCCTCGACACGAGCCCTCCTGAGAGGCAGGAGCTGGACAGAGACTCACACTTATCCAGTAAGGTTAAAACATAAAACGGAGTCAATGAGTATCCAACATTTGCCAGAAAAGATTCAACGCCCACAGAAGCACAAGTTACTGCTGGTCATAAAAGCCAAATCGCACAAAAAAAGGCGCCTCACGGCGCCTTTTTCCTTGTCCGGCTGAGATCAGCCCGAATTAGCGGAGGATAATTTCCACGCGACGGTTCTGCGGTTCACGCACGCCATCAGCCGTCGGCACCAGGTTGTTTTCCTCACCAAAGCCGCGCGTGACGATTTCGTTGCGCGGCACACCGCGGCGCACCAGCTCAGCGGCCACCGCATTGGCGCGACGGATGGAAAGCTGCATGTTGTAGTCCGCCGGGCCGGAACGGTCCGTGAAGCCATTCACTTCAATGCGGGTCACACCAGCGCCACGCGCAGAAGCGGCTTCACCGATGATCTGGCGGGCGCGATCCGTCAGGTCAGCCTTGCTCCAGTCGAAGAAGACCAGGAAGGTGCGAGCAGCGGCCACTGGCGCGGCAGCGACCGGCATGGCTGGCGCGGCGTTGAAGGCGTAGCGCAGGCCAACGAGCAAGGAGTGATTGAAGTTATCAACATCCGAGTTGAGGCGAGTCTGTGACACGCCAGAACCCGAGGTAATGTTACCAGTTCCGTTAATGTCATGCCCGAGCGTGCCCATGAAACGATATTCGGCAGTGACTGCAAGGCCAGGGACGCCGCTGATGGGCACGGAGAAACCGAGGATAGCCTGATATCCGAAGGCACCCGTATCGCCATTATACACAGCCCGCTCACCAGTTGAGCGACGCGCGCCAACATCCTGATAGTCGTGCCAAATATAGCCAGCACCGGCGCCAATATAGGGCGTCAGCCCACCCAGGGCGCCACCAAGATTGAAGTCATAAAGGGCGTTCGCCATCACGCCATAGCTGACAGCCGTGCCTTTACCGCTTGCAATACCCTGTACCGACGCGCCACCCACCCTGGTATCGCTCACTTCGTTGGACCGATAGTTGCCTTCTATTTCCGCCCGCAGACCGTTGCCAAAGCCCCAGCCCAAGCTCAAAACACCAACATAACCAAGCTGAAATTCATTTTCGATCTTGGTGCCGGCTGCATTATTCACTGATCCATTCAGCGTTGTGTCTTGCAGCAAGTTTCCGCCAATGCCACCGGCGATGTAAAGCCCGCTCACCGGCTGGGCATGCGCCAATACCGGCATTGCTACCACCGCCGCGGCGGCGAACAGAGTTGTTTTGAACTTCATTGCGATTTCCCATCCTGAAAGGTAACACGATGACTGCGGAGCTTAGCGAATCCCAAGGCTCAGTGGAAGAAGTTTTAGCCTTCAACGATGCTTCCGCATAGCCCTAAACGAAGCGGGGCGCCCTGAGGCGCCCCGTCCACTCTCACAGGTAACCGCGAGAGTTACCGCAGGATGATTTCTACGCGACGGTTCTGCGGTTCACGCACACCATCCGCCGTCGGCACCAGGTTGTTTTCTTCCCCGAAGCCGCGCGTAACGATTTCGTTGCGCGGCACACCGCGGCGCACCAGCTCAGCCGCCACCGCATTGGCGCGACGGATGGAAAGCTGCATATTGTAGTCCGCCGGGCCAGAACGGTCCGTGAAGCCATTGACTTCAATGCGGGTCACGCCAGCGCCGCGAGCAGAAGCGGCTTCACCAATGATCTGGCGAGCGCGATCAGTCAGGTCAGCCTTGCTCCAGTCAAAGAAGACCAGGAAGGTGCGGGCAGACGCAACAGGCGCGGCAGCGGCCACGGCCGGGCCGGCATTGAAGGCATAACGCAGGCCGACCAGCAGCGAATGGTTCGCGTTATCAACATCAAACGTGGTCCGAGAACCAGCACTATTCGAGGTGATTTCATGACCGGCAGTCATCATGTAACGGTATTCACCGGTCAGCGCCAAGCCAGGCACCGCTGCTATCGGCAGAGAAACACCCAAAATCGCCTGGCCACCCCAGTTTCCATTATCACCATTCAGCACATTCTTCACGCCACCGACATTGGTGCCCACATCCTCATATTCATGCCAAACGTAGCCGCCACCAATACCGACATACGGGGTCAATCCGCCAAGAGCGCCATTGAGATTGAAATCATAAAGGAGGTTCAGCATTGCACCGTAGCTTGTCGCGGTGCCAGTCGCACCAGGCCGAGCCGCATTGCGGTTGGTGATGCCGGATACATCATTTTGACGATAACTGCCTTCGATTTCCGCGCGCAGACCGTTTCCGAACCCCCAACCGACGCTCAACACTCCGACATAACCCCATGAAAAATCAATGGTGTCGTTGCCAGGTGTACCGCTAACGGTAGCGTCCGTTTCCTGCAACAGGTTACCGCCGAAGCCGGCACCCAAATAAAGCCCTGTCACCGGCTGAGCCTGCGCCAGCGCAGAAAGCGCTACTACCGCCGCAGCGGCCAGAAGGGTGTTTTTGAAGCTCATTGCTTTTTCCTCATCTTAATTTCGCGGAGCCGCCTGACATCAACGATTCCGAAATAACCCGATCTGCCTCCTCTTAGCATGTTTCGTCGGCCAAACTAGCTTGGTTTAGCGGCACAAGCCCTCACGTGTCGCTTCGGTCACTCACTGTGGCAAATTTGCAATATACCCGCCTGGCCCATGCGGCAATCAGGGGCTGTGTCGCCCCATGCCCCAACTCAGTAGGTGTGAGATGGCCCCATCTAAATTAGCGCTTTCCCCACGCTTCGCCCCATCCCACCGGCGGGGGCGGTCCTCATGGCACTAATCGGCCCCCTGGGCGGTAACTCGGCTAAATGTAGCGCAGGGTGGCAGTGATCACGCCGCGACCCCAGGCTTGCATCATGTGCCTTTGGGGCGTTGCGCGCGGCCTTCCCCCTTTGTGCGGGCGCCATGGGGAAAGCGGCATCGTTCCGAGATTTGCGGCGGACCAGGCTGGCCGCTGGCGCCTACGCTCACACGCGGTTTCGGTAAGCGTTGAAAAGGCACCGAATGTGCGTACCCCGGCCAAACTGCCGACCCCAAGCGCGTCCAGCGAGGATGGGGCGCATTCAAGCCAAGCGCAGCCACTTGGCGGCCCAGAAAACTCTCCGAAACAGTGGGTTAGGGCGATTTCCGCGAAGGATCTGGGACGGGGACTACCGGAAGCGGGATCACCCTCTCAATCCGGCACCGCACGTCATCCCCTTGCGCAAACACGGCCGCCCCCGCCGGCGCCACTACAAATAGATGCCCGGCCTTTGTCCCCACCTCATATTCATGCGTCTGCCCCAAAAACGCGGCACGCTTGATCTGACCGGGCAGGCCCTCACCCTCTTCGGCCAGCGTCACCGCCTCCGGCCTGATCGCGAGTAGCGCCGGGCCTGACGGATGGGGGCGGAGCCTGGTTTCAAGCGCCACGCCCGCCAGGGAAATCCGCCCAGGGCCAAGCACTTCGCCTTCCAGCACATTCGCCTCCCCCATGAAATCGGCGATGAAGGCATCGGCGGGCTCATCATACAGTTCCCGCGGCGTGCCCATCTGCGCGATCTTGCCGGCGCGCATGACGCATACAAGGTCGGAAGCCGCAAGCGCTTCCTGCTGGTCATGCGTGACATAAACCACGGTCAGGCCAAGGCGTTTCTGCAGATCGCGGATATCTTCGCGCACTTGCCGGCGCAGGCGCGCGCCATGGCGCGGTGTACGATTTCCGCACGTCCCACGCGTTTTCCATCGCAAAAAACCGCCGCCAGCATGATCAGGATCAGCACGGTGGAATAGACGGTGGCAAGGCTATGGCGCGCTGAGACAAGGAAGATCACGGCGGAAACAGCAGTCACGGCATGGACAAAGCTGAAGGCGAGTACCGCAATCCCGATGACTCATATGAATACCCCAAAGCACCGGCATAGATGCCAAGGATACGGAAGCGGGGTTCTTGTTCCCGTTCATGGTGACATCAAACGCATCAGGCCGGCCCCCAAAGCAGGCGCCGCAAAGCAGATGGGATTGCCGTTGGCCAGCCAATCGCCGCTGTCGAAGGCATTCGTCCAGCAGCCGGCTTCGCGCGCGATGGCGAGTGCGCCGCAGGCATCCCAGGCATTAATGTGCAATTCCATATAGCCATCCAAGCGCCCAATCGCGGTTTCCACCAGGCCGAGCGTACCAGAACCACCGCAACGCATACCAGCACCGCTTGCCATGACGCGCCCGGCAAGTGCGATGTATTCCGCAACCGGCCGCCGCAGTGACCAGCCGATTTCAATCGTCGCGCGGCCAAGGTCACTGGTGTTCGCTGCCCGTATCGCCGCACCATTCAGCGTGGCACCGCAGCCCTGCGCACCCAGTATCACTTCGCCCGGCGCATGGCGGGCAATGGCGCCCAGCACCGCGCGGCCATCTAGCGCAAGACCGATGGAGACACACCAGCGATCCCCCCCGCGCGCGAAATTGGAGGTGCCATCAATGGGATCAATGATCCAAAGCGGGCCGGAATCAGATACCTCGCCACCGCCTTCCTCACCCAGGATCCCCTCACCAGGAAAAAGTCGCGTGAGTTCGCCGCGAATGAAATCCTCGGTCGCGCCATCAGCTTCGGTCAGGAAATCCTGCGCGCCCTTCAAGCGCGCGGCGCCCTTGCCTTCAAGGCGCAGCCGGGCAGCAAGGGCGGCGGCATCCCGCGCCATCGGCGCCAAAAGCGAAAGGCGGCGCTGCAATTCGGCGGGCTTCACGTATAGGCCCCCATCACATTCTGATCGAAATCCACCAAGGCGCCGGTCATCATCTCGGCCGCGTCGGACAGCAGATAAATCGCAAGCCCCGCCACATCAGCGGGCTTGATCAGCCGCCCAAAAGGCTGCGCCGCTTCGGCCTTGGGCAGCCAATCTGGTGGATTGCCGTCACGCTGTTGGATCACGTGTTCACCCGGCGTATCGGCCCAGCCAAGATTGATGCCATTCACGCGAATGCGCATGTGTCTCAGGCCAAGCGCTGTGTTTTTCGTGAGTGTGGCAAGCGCGCCCTTGGAAGCCGCATAGGCGGTCAGGAAAGGCTGGCCGCCATGGCTCGACATGGTGATGATGTTCACAATGGCGCCGGGGCGCTTGGCTTCAGCCAGGCGTTGCGCCATCGCCTGCGTCAATTGAAAAGGGGCGCGTGCATTCACCGCAAAAAGCCGATCCCAAAGCGCTACTGATGTGTCCAGAATACTGCCGCGATCCGTGAGGCCCGCCGCATTGATCAGCCCATCCACCAGGCCAAGCCTTGCTTCGGCTTCAGGAATAATGCGCGCAACGCTTTCGGCATCTGCCAGATCAGCCGCGCAAAACTGCGCGCGTGTGCCTAGCGCGTGGAGCTTCGCCACCACCGCCTTGCCGCGCGCCTCATGCCGACCCGTGATGGTAATGGCACCAGCGCCGGCTTCCGCCGCGGCCAGGGCGCAGCCTTCCCCAATGCCCTGCGTGCCACCGGTGATCAGGATATGCCGCCCCGCAAGAGAGATTTTCGGCAAAGCGCCCTTCACAGCCTCACGGGTTTGCCGCTGGCAAGTGACGCATTGGCTGCCTCCGCCAAAACCAGGGCGCGGCGGCCATCTTCCGCACCGACCGGCATGGGCGTTTTGTTCAGCACCGCAGCAATGAAGGCCGCCAATTCGATACGATAGGCATCGGCATAGCGTTCCAGAAAGAAATGCAGCGGCTTGTCGGAAACAACCGCCTGGCCATCGGCCAATTCCACTGTTGTAGGTGTGCGATTACCGGCGATCAGGCGCCCGGCACTGCCAAAAACCTCCACGCGCTGGTCATAGCCGTAGCTGGCGCGCCGGCTGTTATTGATATGCGCCATGCGCCCGCTTGGCGTGCGCAGCAGCACCATGGCGCTATCAATATCGCCGGCAGCACCAATCGCCTGATCCACCAGATTGGCACCATGGGCGAAGACCTCATTGGGTTCTTCGCCCAACATCCAGCGCGCCATATCGAAATCATGAATGGTCATGTCGCGAAACAACCCGCCCGAGACCTTCACATAAGAAATCGGCGGCGGCGCCGGGTCGCGGCTGGTGATGATGACCTGTTCCACCGCGCCAATAGCGCCGACAGCGATGCGGCGATGCAATTCGGCGAAGGAAGGATCAAAGCGCCGATTGAAACCAACCAGCATGGGCACGCCGGCCTTCGCTACTTCGGCGAGGCAGGCATCCACACGCGGTAGCGCAAGATCAATTGGCTTTTCGCAGAATATCGCCTTGCCTTGGCGCGCCGCGGCCATCACCAGATCGGCATGGGTATCGGTGGAAGACGCGATAATCACAGCGCCGACTTCCGGATCGGCCAAAGCGCTTGCCGTATCACTGACGCGCGCGCCATAGCGCCCCGCCAATGCCGCCGCGGCTTCGGCATTGATATCCACCACATGCTTCAGCCTGGCACGGCCGGATGCGGCAAGATTGCCGGCATGAATGGCGCCGATACGTCCGGCGCCGAATTGGGCGAAGGTCAGCATGCTTGGCCTGGCGTTTCCTGGATGGTTCTTGCGCGGTGGTTTCAATGACCGTAACACGCAAGAAAGGCGGGACAATACCCCCAGCCGAGGAGATTCCATGGCGAGCCTCACTCTGACCGCGGCTGAGGCTGTGGTCCGCTTCCTGGCAGCGCAGGAAACCGAGATTGATGGCCGGGCGCTCCCGCTTTTCGGCGGTGTCTGGGCGATTTTTGGCCATGGCAATGTCGCCGGGCTGGGGCCGGCTTTGGAAGCGCATCGCGGCAAGCTGCCGGTTTTTCGTGCGCATAATGAACAGGCCATGGCGCTGGCCGCGATTGCCTATGCCAAAACCCATGCGCGGCGACGCATGATGGCCTGCACGAGTTCCATCGGGCCGGGGGCGACCAATATGGTGACGGCTGCGGCCGTGGCGCATGCGAATCGCCTGCCGCTTTTGCTATTGCCCGGCGATGTCTTTGCCAGCCGGCGCCCCGATCCGGTCTTGCAGCAGATCGAACATTTCAGCGATGCGACGCTTTCCGCCAATGATTGCTTCCGCCCCGTGTCGCGCCTTTTCGATCGCATCACGCGCGCCGAACAATTGCTGACCGCTTTGCCCGCCGCCATGCGGGTGCTGACCGATCCCGCCGAATGCGGCCCCGTCACGCTGGCCTTCCCGCAGGATGTGCAAACCGAAGCCATGGCGTGGCCTGCCGAGTTTTTCCGCAAGCGCCTGTGGCGCCCGCGTGCTGCGGAGCCGGATGCGCGAGAACTCGCCGCTGCCACCGCGCTGCTCGCGCAGGCGAAACGCCCGATCATCATCATCGGTGGTGGTGTGAAATATGCGCGGGCGGAAGCCACACTTGCAGATTTTGCTGGGCGGCATGGCATTCCCCATGCCGAAACCCAGGCGGGCAAGGGCAGCTTACCCTGGGACGCGCCGGGCAATCTGGGCGCCATTGGCGTGACCGGCACGGCGGCGGCCAATGCGCTGGCCGCGAAAGCGGATGTTGTCCTGGCGATCGGCACCAGGTTGCAGGATTTCTCGACCGGCTCTCGTGCCTTGTTTCCGAAGGCGCGCGTGATCGGCCTGAATGTTGTGGGCTTTGATGCGCATAAGCATGGTGCGCTGCCGCTTGTGGCCGATGCGGCGCGAGGGCTTGTTGCACTCTCAACCGCGCTCGGTGCCTGGGCAGCGCCGCAAGCCTGGCAAGGCAAGGCACGCAGCGCCATCCAGCAATGGCAGCGCGTGGTGGATCGCGTCACCGCCGCGCCCAAGGGCAAAAGCGCTGGCCCGCCCACTGATGCGCAGGTTTTGGGCGCGGTCAATCGCGCCATGCCGCGCCATGGCATGGTTGTCTGCGCGGCCGGCGGCCTGCCCGGCGAATTGCACAAGCTTTGGCGCGCGCAAGATGGCACCGGCTACCATCTGGAATATGGCTATTCCTGCATGGGCTATGAAATTGCGGGCGGGCTTGGTGCAAAACTTGCCGCGCCAGACCGCGAAGTGGTGGTGATGGTCGGTGATGGCAGCTATCTGATGATGAATAGCGAAATCGCGACTTCCATTGCGCTTGGCGCCAAGCTTACGATCATCGTTCTGGATAATCGCGGCTTTGGCTGCATTCATCGCCTGCAACGCGGCACAGGCGGCGTGGCCTTCAATAACCTGCTGGCCGATGCCGCACCGCGCATTGATTTCGCCGCCCATGCTGCGGCGCTCGGCGCCGAAGCACGCAAGGTCAGCGATATCGCCGCGCTGGAAGCCGCCCTGCCCGGCGCCTTGGCCGCCAAGCGCACGCAGGTGATCGTGATTGAAACAGACCCGGAAAGCGGCACAGCCGAAGGCGGCGCCTGGTGGGAAGTGCCGGTCAGTGCCGCGCCGCATTCCCCCGCGCAAGAAGCCGCCCGCAGCGATTATGACGTGAAGCGCCGCAACCAGGCGGAAGGGGGCTGATCATGCGTATTCGTCTTGGCATCAATCCGCTCACCTGGACCAATGACGACATGCCGGAATTGGGCGCAGCCACGCCGCTCGAGACCTGCCTCACTGAGGGCAAGCAGGCCGGCTTTGCGGGGTTTGAGCTTGGCAATAAGTTTCCGCGCGATGCTGCTGTGCTGCGCCCCATCCTGGCGCAGCATGGGCTTGATCTGGTGTCCGGCTGGTATGGTTCGCGCCTGTTGGAACGCGATGTGGATGCCGAAATGGCAGCGGCGGAAGCGCATATCAGCCTTTTGGTGGCGATGAGTTGCAAGGTGATGGTGCATGCGGAAGTCGCCCGCGCCATTCATGGCGAAAGGGGTGTCGCGCTGTCACGGCGCCCCGTGATGACCGATGCGGATTGGGCGATTTTCGCCCCCCGCATTACGGAATTTGCAAGGCGCCTCAAGGCGCGCGGGTTATGGCTTGCCTATCACCACCATATGGGCACGGTGATTGAATCCCAGGCGGAAATTGATCGGTTGATGGCACTCACCGGGCCGGAGGTCGGGCTTTTGCTCGATACCGGACACCTCACTTTTGCTGGCGGCGATCCCGCGCTGGCGGCGCGCCAGCATGCGGCGCGCATTGTGCATGTGCATTGCAAGGATATCCGCAGGGCGGTGCTGCAAGACGTGAGCGCGCGTGATCTGCCCTTTCTGGCGGCGGTGCTTGAGGGTGTCTTCACCGTGCCCGGCGATGGCTGCGTGGATTACCCGGCGGTGCTGAAACCCTTGGCGTCCGGTGGCTACAAAGGCTGGTTGGTGGTGGAGGCCGAACAGGACCCCGCCAAGGCGCATCCCCTCACCTATGCGCGCATGGGCCATGACAATCTGGCGCAGCTTGCGCGTGATGCTTTTGGGTGAGGCATGAATTATCGCCACGCCTTTCATGCCGGCAATCATGCGGATTGCCTGAAGCATGCACTGCTGCTGTCGCTGCTCTCGGCACTCAAGCGCAAGCCCACACCTTTTGCGGTTTTGGATACGCATGCCGGCTGCGGCATCTATGATCTGGCCGCATCGGAAGCCGCCCGCACCGGCGAAGCAACGCGCGGCGCCTTGCGGCTTGCCGACAGCACCAACCCTGCGCTGGCGCCATTTCTTGAAGCTTTGAAAAAGGCGGGCTTTCCGGCCTTCTATCCAGGCTCACCGGCGCTGATCCGCGCCGCGCTCCGCCCGCAGGATCGGCTAATGGCGGTGGAACTTCACCCGGAAGATCACGCGCGACTCAAGGCGCATTTCAAGCGCGATGCGCAGGTTGCGGTGCATAAGCGCGACGCCTGGGAAGCACTGCGCGCCTTGACGCCCTTTCCCGAAAAACGCGGCCTGGTGCTGATTGACCCGCCCTTCGAACAGGAAGGTGATTATGGCCGCATCACTGATGCCATGGCCATGCTGCGCCATCGCTTCCGCGCCGCCATCATCGCCGCCTGGTATCCCATCAAGCATCGCGCGCCGGTGCGCGGCTTTCATCATGCGCTGATGGAAGCGGGCGTGGCACCGCTGCTGGCGGCTGAATTGTGGTTGCGCGAACCGACAGATCCGCAAAGGCTAAATGGCAGTGGGCTGGTGGTCGCCAATCCACCGCAGGGCTTTGCCGAAGACTCCGCCGAAATTCTGCCCGCCTTGCTGGCCGGCCTCGGCGCCAATGAGGCCGGCGCGGGCAGCACCGTCACATGGCTGAAACCATGACGGATCATGTTGCCATTATCGGCGCAGGCGCCTGGGGCACGGCGCTGGCCATTCAGGCGCATCGCGCGGGTCAGCGCGCTATGCTCTGGGCGCGCGATCCGGCGCGCGCCGCCTTGATCCAACAAAGCCGCGCGAATGAACGCTTGCTGCCCGGCGTCAACTTGCCCCATGGCATCAGCATCACCGCCGATGCGGGGCAAGCGTTGGCAGGCGCGGCGCTGATCCTGCTGGTGGTACCGGCGCAGGCGCTCCGCCCCGTGCTGCAAAGCCTGCCGGCGTTGACTGCCCCTGTGCTGATTTGCGCCAAGGGTGTTGAGGCAGGCAGCCTGATGCTGCCGCTTGAAATCCTCGCGGATACGCATCCGCGTAGTGTCGCCGGCGTGCTGAGCGGCCCCAATTTCGCCCATGAAATTGCGCGCGGCCTGCCCGCTGCCGCGGTGGTGGCAAGCCTTGATGCCGGCTTGCGCGCGCTTGGCGTGGCGCGGCTTGGGTCCGCGAGTTTCCGGCTTTACGGCGGTGATGATCCCGTAGGTGCGGAAATTGGCGGCGCAGCCAAGAATGTGATTGCCATTGCGGCCGGCGCGGTGATGGGCGCAGGCCTTGGGGAGAATGCGCGCGCCGCGCTGATCACGCGCGGGCTTGCGGAGATTGCGCGCCTGGCCAGCGCGCTTGGTGGGCGCGCCGATACGGTTGCGGGGCTTTCGGGCCTGGGTGATTTGCTGCTCACGGCAACGGGGCCGGGCAGCCGCAATACCTCGCTCGGCATGGCGCTTGGGCGTGGCGAAAACTTGGCCGACATTCTCGCCGCGCGGCAGGGTGTCACGGAAGGGGTGATGACAGCGCCTGCCTTGGTTGCGCGCGCGGCACAGCTTGGCGTTGACCTGCCGATTTGCGCCGCGGTGGCTGCGCTGGTGCGCGGCAAGGTGACGGTGCAGGAAGCGGTGGCGCGGTTGCTGGCGCGGCCGCAGCGGGATGAATAGCCGAAGATATACTCGCCAATCACGCCCGATCAGGTCTAGCCTTTCCCCATGCCGCGCCAGGCCGCCCGCGCATCACGCGCCATTCTGATTACCCGCCCGGAACCCGGCGCGGCGGAGTCCGCGCGTGCTGTTGCAGCCCTTGGTTGGGAAGCGGTGCTGGCGCCCGCGCTGGCGCTGACCGCCCTGCCCTTGAAGGCGCCCGGCAATTGCCAGGCGATGATCATCACCAGCCGCGCCGCTGCGCGCGCCCTGCCACCCGCCGTGCTACCCGTGATTGCGGTGGGCGAAGCGACCGCCACCGAGGCCCGCGCACGCGGTTTTGCCGATGTGCGTGCCGCGGCAGGGGATGCGCAGGCGCTCGCGGCGCTGATTGGCGCAACACTAAAGCCCGAAGCAGGCACGCTTTGCCTTGCGGTCGGGGAAGGCTATGCGCTTGATCTCGCCTCTGCCTTGCGTGCCAAGGGGTTTCGCGTGCTCCGCCGTGTGGTTTATGAGGCGCGGCCCAGCGCCGCATTGCCAGCAGAAGCGCGCCAAGCCATTCGGGAAGGGCACGTCCATGCCGCGCTTTTCACCTCGCCCCGCTCTGCAAGAGAGGCCATGCGCTTGCTACGCGATGCCGAATTGCAAAAGGAAGCGCAGAATATCATCGCCATCGCGCTCAGCCCGCGCATTGCCGCCGCCCTTGCCGCCCTGCCCTGGGCGGAAATCCGCACGGCAAGCCGGCCAGATCACGCCGCCTTGTTGGCATGCCTTGGCCCCGCAGATGTGCTAAAGACGCCGGCATGAGCGATACCTCTCCCGCCCCCAAGCGCCGCCTTGATCCGCTTTTGCTGCCGCTTTTTGCCGGCGGCGCGGTGCTGGTTTTGGCTCTTGGCTGGCTGCTGATCACGCCGCGCCCAAGCGCCCCGCCCCTGCCCAATCTCGGCCCGCTGGAAGCGCGGCTTGCCGCCCTGGAAGCCCGCCCCGGCTTCAACGCCGCGCCACTCGAAACCCGCATCACCGCGCTGGAAGCGCGGCCCCGCGCCGCCGCACCCGATCTGGCACCGATTGCGCAGCGGTTGGAAGCGCTGGAAGCCCGCCTTGCCGGGTTGGAAGGCAGGCCCGCGCCAAGCCTGGATGTCTCCGGCCTTGCCCCGCGCGCCTTGGCGGAAACCCTGGCCACTAGGCTCGATCGCCTGACCGAACGGCAAGATGCCATCGCCGCCCGGCTGCAAGCCGCCGATGCCGAGGCTTTGCGCCGGACCGAGGATCTGGCGCGCAGCCTGCTCATCCGCCTGGAAGCCGCCGAAAAGGCTGAGGCCGAGCGCATCGCCGCCGCAGGTGCCGCTTTGGAAGGCCGCTTGGCCGGTGCCGAATCCGCGCTGGGCGCCCGCATGCAGGCCCTTGAAGCGGCGCAGGCGCGCATCGCGGGGATTGAGGCGCGGACCAATCGCGTGCAGGCCATCGCCGCGCTGCGTGCGCGACTGGATGCGGGGCAGGCGCTGGGGCCGGCTCTTGCGCCCTTCCCCAACCCGCCGGCGGCGCTCAGCCGCTTCGCCTCGGCCAGCCCGCCCACGGAAGCGGCACTTCGCTTGGCCTTTGAAGACGCCGCCCGCGCCGCCCGCGCCGCGAGTGAACCCGCGCGGGAAGGGCAATCCATTCTGGAAAGCGCCTCTGCCCGGCTGGCGGGGCTGATCACCATAAGGCGGGGCGAGACGATCATTTGGGGTGATGAAGCCGCTGCCGCCTTGGAAGCGGCGCGCCGCGCGCTCGAAGCCGGCGATCTGCCTGGCGCCTTGGGCAGGCTTTCGCCCCTGCCACCCGCTGCCCGCACGGCCTTGGGCGCTTGGGAAGCGGATGCCCAGGCGCTGCTCGCCGCGCGCGCGGCCATCATCACCCTGGCCGGGGGCTGAGGCGCCATGCGCAAGGCGCTTTTGCTGCTGGCGGCGCTGATTGGTGTCGCCGCCATCACGCTTTGGCTGCTCAGGCTGGGCGGTTCGGTGGAAATCCGTGCGGGTGATTTCTGGGTGGGCCTGCCTGTGCCGGTGGCAGCCGCGCTTCTGGCGCTTGGCTTCATTCTGCTGCATGGCGGCTTGCGGCTTTGGGCCTGGTCGCGCGCTGTGCCCGGCAGGTTGGGGCTACGCCGCGCCGCGCGGCGCCGGGCGGATGGTGATGCGGCCATCACGCGCGCCCTGATTGCACTCGGTGCCGGCACTGCCCCGCGTGCCCTGGAAGAAACCCGCCGCGCGCGGGCGCTTTTGGGCGATACGCCACAAACCTTGTTGTTGGCGGCTGAGGCCGAAAAACTGGCCGGCAAGGAAGACGCAGCGGGGGCGATTTTCAAGAAATTGTCGGAAGATCCCTCGGCGCGTTTCCTTGGGCTGCGCGGGCTGCTGCGGCAAGCCATGCAGCGTGAGGATTGGCCCGAAGCCCAGCGCCTGGCGCGGGAAGCGGAGGCAGCGCAACCAGGTGCGGCGTGGCTGCGCGAAGAGCGTCGGCTGCTCGCGGAACGCACGCGGGATTGGCGTGAGGCGCTGGCGCTTTGCCCACCGGATGGCCCGCGCGCGGCCTTTGCGCTCGCGGCAGCCGCAGCGGAGCCCGATGCTTCCAAGGCAGCAGAATTGGAAAAGCAAGCGGTCGCGGCGGATGTGAAATTTGCCCCAGCGGCCTTGGCGCAGGCGGCGCGGTTGATGGCGGCAGGCAGCCAGCGCCGTGCGCGCAATGTGCTGGAAGCCGCCTGGAATGCCGCCCCGCATCCGGATTTGGGCGCGGCCTGGATTGAGGCTGTGCCGGCGCCGCTCGCCCGCGTGAAGGCGGTGGAGGACCTGACGCATCGCAACCCCGGCCACCCCGAAGCGCGGCTTTTGATGGCGCGGGTCGCGCTGGCGGCGGGGCTCACGGGCCGGGCGCGCAGTGAATTGGATGGCTTGGTGCAAAGTGGTGCAGCGGATCGGCGCGCCTTTCTGCTTTTGGCGGAATTGGAGCGCGCCGAGCATGGCGATAGCGCCGAAGGCCGCGCGGCCGAGGCTGCTTGGCTCCGCGAAGCTGCCAATGCCGCCGGCGCGCCGCGCTGGCGCTGCGATGCCTGCGGGGCGGAACACAGCGCCTGGAAGCCCGATTGTGCGGCGTGTGGCACGCTGGGGCGGATTGGTTGGTCACGGCCCTGACGCAGCCCACCTTGCCCGATGGCGCAAGCGCTGTATGGAAGCGCCAGGATTTGACAAGGAACTGGCCATGGCCCTGACCCCCGCCCAGAAGACCGCGCTTGAAGCGGTCACCACCGCAACGCTGACGACCGTTTTGCTCAAGAAGGGCGTGCGCTTCTGCTACATCGCGGGATCGAACCCGATCGTGCAGGGTGATCGTCGGCGCATTGTGGGCCCTGCCTTTACGCTCCGCTTCACGCCGACGCGGGAAGATTTGGCAACGGTGGATAGCTGGTCCTCACCGCGTTCCACGCGCGCTGCGATTGAAGAAATGCCAGAAGGTTGCGTTGCCGTGGCTGATGCGATGGGCAGCAAGGCGGCGGGGATTTTCGGCGATATCCTGTGTGCGCGTATGGCGAAGAAGGGTGTCGCTGGCCTGGTGACAGATGGCGTGGTGCGCGATGGCGCGGGCGTGATTGGCACGGGCCTGCCGGTTTACTGCCAAGGCTATGTCGCGCCGGCTTCTGTGGCGGCGCTGAATTTCGTCGGCTGGCAGGAAACCATTGGCTGCGGCGGTGTCACCGTTGTGCCGGGCGATATCATTGTGGCGGATGCCGATGGCGCGGTGGTGATCCCGCAAGCGCTGCTGGATGCCGTGGTGGAAGCCGCGGTGGAACAGGAACGGCTGGAAGCCTGGATCATGGAAGAAGTCGGCAAGGGCGTGCCTCTGCCCGGCCTTTACCCGCCCAATGCCGAGACCAAGGCGCGCTACGAAGCCACCCGCAAGGGTTGATTTGAAAAGGGGGGCTTTGCAGCCCCCCAATTTTCAAAACCCATAAAGCCGCGCAGGGTTTTCCACCAGGACGCGGCGGCGTTCCGCATCACTCGGCGCCCATTGGCCGAGCAAATCAAGCAAATGGCCATCTTCCGGCATCCAGTGCTGCAAGCTTGGATGCGGCCAATCCGTGCCCCACACCGCGCGATCCGGCGCGGCATCCAAAAGCGCCCGCGCAAAGGGCGCCACATCGGCAAAGGGTGGCCCGCCCGAGATGCGATAGCCGGAAATCTTCACCCAGCATTGCGGGCTTTCCAGCATCTTGAGCAGCGCCTTGAAGCCTGCGCCATTCAACCCTTCGCTGGTTTTCACCCCGCCCATGTGATCCACCACCACCGGCACCGGTAGCGTCGCAAGACGCGGCGCCAATTCCGGCAATTGATGGCCTTCCGCGTAAAGCTGCAAATGCCAGCCAAGAGGTGCGATGCGCCGCGCCAAAGCTTCCAATTGTTCAAGCGGCGTTCCATTGCCGCTGACAGCATTGAAGCGCACGCCGCGCGTGCCGCGCGCATGCAGTTTCTTGAGCGCGGCATCATCAAAACTATCGTCAATCACGACAACAACGCGCGCACAATCCAGGCCGAATTGCTCCGCGGCATCAAGCGAGACTTCATTCTGCGTGCCATAGACACTCGGCTGCACAATCACCATGCGTTCAATGCCAAGTGCCGTGGCCATGCGCTGATAATCGGCAATGGTCGCTGCCTGCGGGTCATAATGCCGCCCCGCATCAAGCGGGAAGCGATCATAAGGCCCGAAGATATGAAAATGGCAGTCGCAGGACAGCGCGGGCGCTCGCCAGGAAGGGCGCGGCGTGGTGGCAAGCGGCGGCAGGCAGGGTTTCATTGCGTTTCCTTCTCTATTCGCCCCAACCCGCAAAGCGCGCGAAATCCCGCGCCGGGGCGCGTTCCGTCACCAGGCTGTTTTCCACCGCATCCGGGTCCGCATAGCCAAGCGCCATGCCGCAAACCAGCATTTCCTCGGGCGGGATTTCCAGCATGGTTTGGATGGTGCGGTGATAGGGCATGAAGGCCGCTTGCGGGCAGGTATCCAAGCCCATGCCGCGCGCCGCCACCATCACATTTTCCAGGAACATGCCGTAATCCAGCCAGGAACCCTGTTCCAGATCGCGATGGATGGTGAAGATCAACCCAACCGGCGCGCCGAAGAAAATCAGATTGCGCCCGTGTTGCACGCGCATCCTTTCATTCTCACCCTTCGCAATGCCGAGCAGCGCGTAAAGATCCCAACCCACCTTGCGGCGGCGGCCGTGATAGGGCTCAAAAAACTTGCGCGGATAATATTGGTATTCGGATTCGGGGGTGACGCCGCTGGCGTGTTCCGCCATCAGCGCATCACATAACCGCTTGAGCGGCGCGCCGGTCAGCGCATGTACCTTCCAGGGCTGGATATTGCTGCCCGAAGGGGCGCGCGCCGCAACATCCAGCAGATGTTCCACATCCGCCTGCGGCACAGGCTGCGGCAAGAAGGCCCGGATGGAACGGCGTGAGGTGATCGCCGCTTCCACCGCCTGTTGCGCGGCAGCGTCCAGCATCAGGCGCGCCTGGTGTCAATGAATTCCACCGGGCGGCCTTGCGGCGCGCCCTGCACTTCATCATCGCGCATGGCGATATGGCCGCGCACCACCGTCATCACCGGCCAACCGCTGCAACGATGCCCGGCAAAGGGTGTCCAGCCACAGGGCGAGACGATCCAGCTATCTTCGATGGTGCGGGTTTTCTTCATATCCACCACTGTCACGTCACCATCCATGCCAACCGCAAGCCGCCCCTTGGTCTTGGCGCCATAAATCCGCGCGGGGCCGGCGCACATCAAATCCGCCAGACGCGGCAGGGAAAGCCGCCCGGCGCTGACATGGTCCAGCATCAAGGGCACAATGGTTTGAATGCCCGTCAGCCCCGCCGCGGTATCCGGCCAGGGGCGTTCCTTTGCTGCGCGGGAATGCGGCGCGTGATCCGATCCCACGCAATCAACCGTGCCATCGGCCACCGCCTTCCAGGCCGCTTCCAAATGCCGCGCATCGCGAATGGGTGGGTTCATCACCGCATAGCCGCCAAGCCGCCCATAGGCTTCATCGGTTTGCGTCAGGTGGTTCAGCAAGACTTCGCAGCTTGCAACATCTCGGAAATCCGCGAGATAGGCCAATTCCTCCGCGGTTGAGACATGCAGGATATGCGCGCGCCGTCCGGTCTTGCGCGCCAAGGCCATCAGCCGGCGTGTGCCGAGCATCGCCGTTTCCACATCACGCCATTCCTGATGCTTGATATGCGGCATGCCGGGCGTGAACATGGGCTTGCGCGCCTGTAGCCGATATTCGTCTTCCGAATGATAGCAAATGGCGCGGCGGCCGGAACGCATCACCGCTTCCAGGCTTTCATCATCCTCCACCAGCAAATCCCCGGTGGAGGAGCCCGCGAAAATCTTGATGGCGCAAACATTGGGCTCAAGCTCAAGCGCTGCCAGTTCGGCGATATTCGTCTTGGTGCCGCCAACATATATCCCTATGTCGCACCAGGCATGGCCGTGCACGAAGTCACGCTTGGCATTCAGCCTTTCGGTATTGGTGATGGAAGGCGTGGTATTCGGCATGTCGAAAACCGCCGCCAGACCGCCGAGCACAGCAGCGCGGGTGCCGGTTTCCATGGTTTCCACCTTGGGGTCGCCGGGGTCGCGCAAATGCACATGCGGGTCAATCAGGCCGGGCAGCAAATGGAGGCCCTTGCAATCCACACTTTGCGCGGCTTCTGCCTGGGTCAGGTCACCAATGGCGGCGATTCGCCCGGCGCGGATGCCGATATCGGCACGCTCCACCCCCCAAGGCATCACACAATGGCCGCCCTTCAGGGCCAGATCGAAACGCGCCATGGCAGTCTCCTCCCGGTATAGCGGTGCTACATTGCACCATGGCGCCTGTGTGAAAAGATGGCGTGTTTTGGGGCCGCCGATCAGATGCTTGTTTGAGCGACTGATTCACGGCTCCGGCATTCGCCTCCGCCGATCAGGCGCTTGTTTGCGCGACTGATTCACGGCTCCGGCATTCGCATCCGCCGATCAGATGCTTATTTGAGCGACTGATTCACGGCTCCGGCATTCGCCTCCGCCGATCAGGCGCTTGTTTGCGCGACTGATTCACGGCTC
>JADCEV010000153.1 GCA_020249865.1 Roseomonas sp.
GCAGGATTTGCGCCGACGATGGAAGGGCCTGCGCGCACCCACGGCGGGGCGGCGGGCGGCGGGGATCAGATCTGCATTGTCAGACATGGCTTATTCCTCCATCCCCATGGGCATTTCCATTTCGTCGCGGCCACGGGCGCGGAATTCCTCACCGTCATCGCCACGGCCACCACGGCCAGACCCAAAGCGGCCAGCCGGGCGTGGGCCACGGAAGGATTTTTCGCGGTCCCGGTCGTCACCGCCACGCTTGGACATGACAGCGGAAGGCGCTTCTTCAATCGCTTCCACGCGCACGGTCAGCAGGCGTAGCACGTCTTCATTGAGGCCAAGCTGACGTTCGGCTTCATTCAAGGCGGCGGGGGGCGTATCAAGCCCAAGAAGCATGTAATGCCCCTTGCGATTCTTCTTGATGCGGTAAGCAAGACCGCGCAGGCCCCAATATTCGCGCTTGCGCACTTCGCCACCGCCTTCGGCCACCGTGGCGGCGACCTGGTCGGCAATGGCTTCAACCTGCTGTTGCGTGATATCATTGCGTGCGATGAACACGCATTCATAAAGCGGCATGTGATCTCCCTTTGGCTGGCTCAGCCCTGGCCCCGGGATGGGACACGCATAGGGGCATAGCCGGGCACTTGCCTTGCACCCGGCAGGGGAGGGGGGCGTAAAGCACAAAGGGGGGTGGGGGATCAAGCCCTGGCTGTCACTGCGTGCGGCTTTATGCTTAGTAACAGCAAGAAAAACGGGGAGCTTCACCATGTTTCATCGCCGCATCCTGATGGGCCTGCCCTTGGCGCTGGTAGCCAGCAAGGCCCGCGCGCAAGGCCCCTGGGCGCCAAGCCGCCCGGTGGTGCTGGTGGTGCCCTTTGCCCCCGGCGGACCGAATGATCTGGTGGCGCGGCTGGTGGCGCCGGCCATGCAGGCCGCGCTTGGGCAGAATGTGGTGGTGGAAAACCGCCCCGGCGCCACCGGGGCCATTGCCGCCCGCCATGTCGCCGCCCAACCAGCCGATGGCCATACGCTGATTGTGGCCGCCAGCGGCACCATGACCATCAACCCCGCCGTCATGGCTCGCCCCGGCTATGACCCTGAGAAGGATTTCGCCCCGGTCAGCTTGGCCATGTCGGTGCCCAATATGCTGGTGGTGAACAAGGATGTGCCCGCGACCACTGTGGCCGAGGTTGTGGCCTGGCTGAAGCGCGAAGGGGGGCGGGCTGCCTATTCCTCGGGCGGCGTCGGCTCCACCGAGCAATTGGGCATGGAGCTTTTCCTGAAGCGCACGGGAACCAAGGCGACGCATGTCCCCTTCCCTGGCGGCGCCCCGGCGGTGACCGCCATGATCCAAGGTCAGGTCCAGGCCAGTATCCTTAACGCGGCAACGGTGCGCCCGCATGTGGTCTCTGGCGCACTCCGCGCCATTGCCATCACCGGCACCAAGCGCTTTTCCGGCCTGCCCGATGTGCCGACCATGCCGGAAGCCGGCCTGCCGGATGTGCTTTCCGCTTCCTGGTCCGCCTTTCTGGCCCCGGCCGGAACGCCAGCCCCCACCATCGCCCGGCTGCATGAGGTGATTGTGGCCGCACTCCGCGCGCCCGAGACGACGCAGCGCTTGACCGCAGCCGGCTTCACCATTGACGCTTCCACCCCGCAGGAATTGGGGGCCACGATTTCGGCGGAACTCGCCCGCTGGAAGCAAGTGGTGCGTGAAGCCAATATCCAAATGAACTGACGCGGTTGACAAGCCGGGGCCGCGCGGCCATTCGCGCGGCCTGACCTTTAACCATCACGGAAGTCTCATCATGGCCTTCGCCTTCGTCTTTCCCGGCCAGGGGAGCCAGGCTGTCGGCATGGGCCGCGACCTGGCCGATGCCTTTCCTTCTGCGCGCCACGTCTTTCAGGAAGTGGATGACGCCTTGGGCCAGAAGCTGAGCAAGCTGATGTGGGAAGGCCCGCAGGAAGAATTGACGCTGACCGCCAATGCCCAGCCGGCGCTGATGGCGCATTCTTTGGCCGTGGTGCGGGCGCTTGAGGCCGAAGGCGGTTTTGGGCTTGCCGCGCGCGTGGCGCTGGTGGCTGGCCATTCGCTTGGCGAATATAGCGCGCTGACCGCTGCGGGTGCCTTTGATATCGCCACCGCCGCGAAGCTTTTGCGCCTGCGTGGTGAGGCGATGCAGAAAGCGACCCCACCCGGCACCGGCGCCATGGCCGCACTTCTGGGCGCGGAGATTGAACTGGCGCAGGAAATTTGCGCTGCCGCCGCCACAAACCCCGAAACCAACAAGGCCGAGGTGGTGGAAGCCGCCAATGACAATGGCGGCGGCCAGGTGGTCATTTCCGGCGCCAAGGCAGCGGTGGAGCGCGCCATTGAAATCGCAAAGGAAAAGGGCGTGAAGCGCGCCATGCTGCTGCCGGTATCCGCCCCCTTTCATTGCGCTTTGATGGCCCCCGCGGCGGATGCCATGGCCGAAGCGCTGGCCCAGGCGACGATGCAATCGCCCGCCGTGCCGGTGGTGGCGAATGTGACCGCTGCCAAGGCGACCGATCCCGCTGAAATCCGTGATCTGCTGGTGCGGCAGGTCACCGGCACGGTGCGCTGGCGCGAATGCGTCGCCGCCATGGCCGCCATGGGCTGCACCAATTTCGTTGAAGTCGGCGCCGGCAAGGTGCTGACTGGCCTGATGAAGCGCAATGCGCCAGAAGCCACCGCGCTTGCCATCGGCAATCCGGCCGAGCTTGAAGCCTTCCTGAAAACGCTGTGATGATGGCCGAGATCACGCTCTCGGAAATTGAGGATGATCCGGCCGCGAAGATCGCCTTGGATGGGCTTTCGGCCCTGAATGCGCCCTTTATCAACCAGCATGGCTATAAGCCGCTGTCACTTGTGGTGCGGCGCAAGGCTGAAGACGCGCCGGTGGGCGGTGCCTTCGGCTGGTGCTTCGGCGGCTGGTATTACCTGCACCTGCTGTTTCTGCCCGAAGATATGCGCGGCACGGGCCTGGGTTCAGACCTGCTGACACGGCTGGAGGATGAGGCTCGTGATAGAGGCTGTATCGGCGCCTGGGTGGATACTTTCTCCTTCCAGGCGCGGCCTTTTTACGAAAAGCATGGTTATGCGCTTTTCGGCAGTATTGAGGATCAGCCGCCCGGCCATGCGCGGCATTTCCTTTTTAAACGCTTCAACCAGGGATGAGAGACATGTTTGATCTGACCGGCAAGACCGCGCTTGTCACCGGCGCCACAGGCGGCATTGGCGCAGGTGTGGCCCGTGCGCTGCATGCCCAGGGTGCGACGGTTGCCATCACCGGCCGCCGCGCGGCCGAATTGGAAGCACTGGCGGCCGAACTTGGTTCGCGCGTGATTGTGGCGCCGGCTGATCTGGCGGACCCGGAAGCGCCGGCGAAGCTGGTGGAAAAGATCGAAGCCGAGGCGGGCGGCTTGGATATTCTGGTGAATAATGCCGGCTTCACGCGCGATATGCTGGCGCTGCGCATGGGTGATGCGGATTGGAATGCGGTGCTGGAAGTGGATTTGACCGCGCCGTTTCGCCTCGCACGCGCTGCCTTGCGCGGCATGATGAAAAAGCGCCAGGGGCGGATCATTTCCATTGCGTCCATCGTGGGTGTCACGGGCAATGCGGGCCAGGCGAATTACGCTGCCGCCAAGGCGGGCCTGATTGGCATGTCCAAATCCTTGGCGCAGGAAGTGGCGACGCGTGGCGTGACGGTGAATGTGGTCGCCCCCGGTTTTGTGAAGACCGCCATGACGGATGCGCTGAATGACGCGCAGAAAACCGCACTGCTGACGCGCATCCCAACCCAGCGCATGGGATTGCCCGAGGATATCGCTGCCGCCGTTGTCTATCTGGCGAGCAATGAGGCCGGCTGGGTCACCGGCCAGACTTTGCATGTCAATGGCGGGATGGCGATGATTTGAAGGGGAGGGCCATGGTGGAAAAACTGAGCGCTGCGGAACGGGCCGTGCTGGCGGAGGCCTTGCCGGCATGGAGGCTGGTGGAAGGCCGCGATGCCATCACCCGCAGCTTCCGCTTCAAGGATTTTTCAGAAGCCTGGGGTTTTATGGCGCGCGTTGCGTTGATTGCTGAAGCGCAGGACCATCACCCGGAATGGTTCAATGTCTGGAACCGGGTGGAGATTACGCTTTCCACCCATGACGCGGGCGGGCTTTCCGCGCGCGATGTCAGGCTGGCCAAGGCGATAGATGCCATCGCCTGATGGTTGGTGACTGGCTCGGGGTAACCATTAGGGGCAAGCCCCCCTTGGCAGGCTCTTTCGATCCTTTTTGCGCAGTTTGTTTGCCAGGATGACGCGCCATCGGATGATGGTGACCGGGGCCGGCATGTAAAGCCCATGCCGCGCTTGGTGCTGGCCACTGCGGATGAAGGCCTTTTCCTTCCATTTGCCGTAGTGCCACGCGATGGGCGCAAGCGCCGCATGACTTTGCATGGCGATGGGTGCGCGGCCATGCCGGGGATTCGTTGAATGAATGCGCCGATGCTTTGGCGACGGCGGCGCGGGAGAGGGCCGCGATGGGTTGTGCTTGCCCAACCCCGGCCCTGGCGGGTATATGCAGGGTGCGGCGCGGGCGTAGTTCAGAGGTAGAACGTCAGCTTCCCAAGCTGAATGTCGGGGGTTCGATTCCCCCCGCCCGCTCCATGCGCTTGCTCCAGACAAGAGAGCGATTGCGCAACCTTTGTTGTGCGTGGCGCAGTTGGCGTCTTGAAAGCCGCAAATGCCTTGGCTTAGTTCTTGTTATTTTTCCATTTTCCATTAACTCTTCCTTAGATGCTGCGGCTAGGCGCCGCTCAGTTTTGGGAGCGTAACATGTCTGGAACTTCAGGTAATGATTCCATTCAGGGTTCCGCTGGAAATGATTATTTGGCCGGCTATTCTGGCAATGACACGATCCTGGGCCTTAACGGCGATGATACTCTCTACGGTTGGGATGGTGCTGATAGCCTTCTTGGCGGCAACGGCAATGATTTCCTGAGAGGTGACGGGGGTCAGGACACTTATCTTGGTGGGGCAGGCGCAGACACTTTCTACGCTGCCGATCAGTGGGGTGACGAGATTACTTCGCCTGCCTCCTTGCCAGACCGCATCCTGGATTTTAATCGCGGGCAAGCGGATAAAATAGTGCTCTTTGATGGCGTTTATGTAGACGAGGACGAAATATACTGGACCTTGCGCTGGGGTGGGCAAAGTGGCACGGCAATTTCCGATTTGGTTTTGGGAATGGCCCTTCCGGGCGGCGTTTCAGAAACACAGGTTTCAGGCTACTGGGTTCCGAAAATCGGTGGCGACGGCTGGATTGTGCTCGATCTGGACCGGGATGGCGTACTGGATGCAAATGATGCTGCGGTTTTTGTAAACACCGCGGATGATGCCGGGCTTTTGGAAAGCGATTTTGTAGCAGGCACTTTCACGGACCCTGTGACCGGCGGGAACGAAAGCCTGCCAGGCACGAATTCCGCAGAAACCATCAATGGTCTTACAGGAAACGACACGATCAATGGCTTCAGTGGAAATGACAGCCTTGTTGGAGGCTATGGCAATGACCTGATCTTCGGTGGTGACGGCGACGATACGATCGAGTCCTACGATAACAATGACACTATTCTCGGCGGCAACGGAGATGACTACATCATTGGATACGCATCTGACTCCATAGACGGGGGTTCGGGCAATGATACCCTCTATGGCTGGTGGAGCGCCGAGACTATTGCGGCTGGCCCTGGTGATGACTGGGTTTATTTCGCCGGCGGCAATGACAGCTATACTTATATTGCTGAAACCGGCAATGACACGCTCAATGGCGATGCTGGTTTTGATACTCTGCGCCTGTCTGCTGGGACATGGATACAAGGCAATGATGGTTTCTGGACGACCTATTCCCAGGGCGGAACCAAGCTTTATGTCCAAGGCTTTGAAAGCATCATCGGGACAGTAACGATCAGCGCTGATCAAAGCCTGATGGGTGATGCCGGCAATAACTTGCTATTCGGCGGCAATGGCAATGACACGCTCTCAGGCCTTGGCGGCGCGGATACGCTGGATGGCGGGGCCGATAACGACTCCCTGCTAGGCGGTGACGGAAATGACGTGCTGATCGGCGGTGCTGGCAATGACACGCTAATGGGCGGTGCTGGCGACAACCTTTCCGGCGGCGCTGGCGATGACATCATCCTTGTCGGCACCACCACACTCGCCGACATCACCGCACTTTTCAGCACCTAGCATAGCTGCAACCAGCGCGGGATTTGCCCACCTCCGCCCAGCCCTGCCATGCTGGTCGCCATAATTCCAAACAAGGCAACGCCCATGCTCCCATCCCTGCGCCGCCGCGCGCTGCTCGCGGCCCCTCTGCTTGCCAGCCTTACGCCACGCATCAGCCAAGCGCAGGCGCAGGCGGAATGGCCCAGCAGGCCCATTCGCATCATCATCCCCTCAGCCGCCGGCGGTGCGGCGGATTTTATCGGGCGCACGCTGGGGCGCTATCTTGAACCGCATCTGCGCCAGCCGGTGGTGGTGGATAATCGCCCCGGCGCTGGCGGCATCACCGGGACCGAGGCGGCGAAGCAAGCCGCGCCGGATGGCTACAGCTTTCTGATCGCCACCAATTCCACCCATTCGGCCAATCAGTTCCTCTATCGCCGCCTGCCCTATGATCCGGTGCAGGATTTCAGCCATATCGGCATGCTGGGCAGCTTCGCGACCATCGCAGTCGTCGCCGCCGATGCGCCCTTCAAATCCATCCCCGCGCTGATCGCCCATGCGCGGGCCAATCCAGGGCGCGTTTTTTTCGGCTATTACTCATCCTCTTCGCAGGTGCCGGCGGCGCTGCTCAAGGCGCGCGCCAATCTGGACATCACGGGCGCTGCCTATCGCAACATTACGCAAATCGTGCCGGATTTGATCAGCGGGCAGATTCAATTCGCTTTCCTCGATAGTCTTTCCGCCGCGCCTGCGCTGCAATCCGGGCGCGTGGTGCCGATTGGTGTCTCCGCCGCGCGGCGCATGCCGCAATACCCGGATGTGCCGCTGGTGTCTGAAGCCTTGCCGGATTTCGTGGTGGAAGGCTGGTTTGGCCTTACCGCGCCAGCGCGCACCCCGCGCCCGGTGCTGGACCGCATGCAAACCCTGCTGCGCCAGGCGGTGGAAGACCCTGCAGTGGCGGAAGCGCTCACGCGCCAAGGCCTTTCGCCGGGCTTCCGCAGCGCTGAGGAGATGGATCGTTTCCTGGTGGCGGATCGCGCCCGCTGGCAGGAATGGGTGCGCATCGCCGGCATCGAACCGGAATGATCGCCTGGCCATCGCCTGAGCTACGGCGGATTGCGCTGCCGCGCACGGCGGTATTCGCGCAGCCCGGCTGCGGTCCCGCCATACTTTGTATTCCAGGCGGCTATCACAGTGCCTTTTGCTTCGGCCCGTGGCTTGCCCTGCTGGGCCGCGCGGGTATCGCTGCTGCCGCGCTTGAACCGCGCGGCAAGGGCGGCCTTGCAGCACAGGCTGATCCTGCCACAGGCATTGCCGATTATGCGGAAGATGCCGTGCAGGCCGCGCGCGCCTTGGCGCAACCTGTCGTGCTGCTTGGCCATAGCCTCGGCGCGCTGGTCGCCATGCGTGCGGCAGAGATATTGGGCGATGCCGCAGGGCTTTTGCTGGTGGCGCCATCCCCGCCCGGCAATCTGCCCGGCGCGGCACCTGTGCCGCCGGTGGCCGAAGGCGCGATGCTGCCGCCGCCCGGTATCGCTGCCATCCGCGCGCGCTATTTCGGTGATCAGGATGTCGCGGACATCAATGCCTATCGCGCTACACTATCGCCGGAATCGCCGCGCGTGCTGAATGATCGCTACCAGCTTCGCATCCCGATTGAGCGCGAAAAGCTGCGCGGCATGCCGGGCCTGGTTGTTGAAGCGGGGCGCGATGATGCCGCGCGCCACCCGTCTGGTCAGGATCAGGCCATCGCGGATTTTTTGGGCCTGGACTATCGGTTTTTGCAGGACATGCCGCATTGCATGATGTGGCAGCCCTGGGCCGAGGCGAGCCTTGCGCCCATCATCGCTTGGCATCGCATGCAATTCGGCGGCGCAGCCTCATGAAAGCCTGATGGCAGCACTTGATATGGATGCCGAAGCGCCCGGCGACATCACTTATGATGGCAGGCGACCAATCCATTTTCCCGACTTGGTTCCAAATGCGGCCGCTCTCTCAGGCAGAGCGCCGTGGCCTTCAGACAGCGCGGATGAAAGGCACATCCCAAGGGCGGTGACAGCGGCGATGGTAATTCACCGCGGATGGGCTTGAACGTCACGCCGATATTGCCGTCCAGGCTCAGCTTCGGAACGCTATCCAGCAAGGCTTGGGTATAAGGATGCTGCGGCAATGCATATAGTGTCCTTACATCCCCGATTTCCACGATGCGCCCCAGATACATCACCGCCACCCGATCACTGACATGGCGCACCACGGAAAGATCATGGCTGATGAAGATCGTTGTCAGGCCGAATTCCTGCCGCAAATCGAGGAACAGATTGAGAATTTGCGCTTGAATTGAAACATCAAGCGACGCCACCGGTTCATCGCAAATCAGCACCTCAGGCCGCATCGCCAAGGCACGCGCGATGGCGATGCGTTGGCGTTGCCCACCGGAAAACTGATGCGGAAAGCGCTCAGCATAGTCGGGATCAAGCCCAACTTTCAGGAGCCATTCTCTGGCGAGGCTGGCGGCTTCTCGGCGCTGAATAAGGCCATGGGTAATTGGGCCTTCCGTGATGGTTTCGCCCACGCGCCGCCGCGGATTGAGGGAGGCGAAGGGGTCCTGAAACACGGTCTGAATACGTGTTGTGGTCTTGCGCCCCGCCTCCATCGGGGGCGCGCCATTCAGGCGGATCACGCCTTCACTCGGTTCAAGAATACCCGCAAGCATACGGCCAAGGGTTGATTTGCCGCAGCCGGATTCCCCAACCAGGCCAAGCGTCTCACCACGCTGCACGGCAAGCGTCACATCAGTCACTGCCATGACTGGCCGGCGGTCCAGCTTGGCGCCGAATAGGCCGGCGATGCGATCACCCAGCGTCACATGCGGGCTGAAGCGGCGTGAGATATTCTCCGCTGTCAAAATCTCGTTCATGCGGGACCCGGCAGCGGATGATGGCAAAAAGCCCCATGGCGCTGATCGCCAACCGGCGGTGGTTCTGATTTGCAAAGATCATCCGCATGCGCACAGCGCGGCGCGAAGGGACAGCCGGGCGTCACATTGAGCGGTGAAGGAGTGCTGCCCGGAATTTGTCGGAGTTTCTGTCCCGGCTCAGCCATGGCGGGCAGGCTATCCAAAAGCCCGCGCGTGTAAGGATGCAAGGGCGCGCGCAAGACATCTGCAACCGGTCCGAATTCTACAATGCGGCCCAGATAAAGCACGATCACGCGATGCGCCAGGGAAGACACGATGGCCAGATCATGGCTGATCCAGATCAGCGCCGTGCCGCTTTCCTGCGCGAGTGTTTTCATCTCGGCCAGGATTTGCGCCTGAATGGAAACATCTAGCGCCGTGGTTGGTTCATCCGCGATGATCAATTCCGGTTCATGCAGTAGCGCGATGGCAATTGCGACACGCTGGCGCATGCCGCCCGAAAATTCGTGCGGATAGGCATTCAGGCGCGTGGCTGCATCTGGAATACCAACCCGCGCCAGGCTACGTGCCGCCAGGGCCAATGCCGCACCATCCCCGCCACCACCATGCGCCTGCACTGCCATGGCCATCTGCTGACCAATGGTCAGCACAGGATTCAAGGTTGCAGCCGGGTCTTGAAAAATCATCGCGATCCGCTTGCCGCGGAGCTTGCGCATTGCCGCTTGTGGCAGCCCGACCAATTCCTTGCCCTGAAACATCACGGAGCCGCCCGCGATGCGCCCCGGCGGGTCGAGAAGACCAATCAGGGAAAACCCGGTAACGGATTTGCCGGAACCCGATTCACCAACCAGCCCAAGGATCTCTCCCCGATCAAGCGTGAAGGAAATGCCGTCTACGGCCTTGATCGTGCCGGCGCGGGTTTCGAAATAGGTGCGAAGATCGCGCACCTGAAGCAGCGCGGGGTTCATCGGCGAAGCCTTGGATTGAACTGATCACGCAATTGATCGCCGACAATATTGATCGCGACGATCAACACAATAAGCGCAATCCCGGGATAGACGGAAATCCAGGTACGACCACTCATCATGTATTGGAAGCCATTGGCGATCAGCATGCCAAGGGAGGGCTCGGTCGGCGGTAGGCCAAGGCCAAGGAAGGACAATGTCGCTTCCAGCGAAATGGCATTGGCGATTTGCACCGTACCCACAACAATCAGCGGCGGCAGGCAATTCGGCAATAAATGGCGCAATACAATGCTGCGCCCCGGGAGTGGGGTGGCGCGCGCGGCTTCAATGTAATCCTTCTGCCGTTCCGCTGTTGCGGCGCCATAGGCAGTGCGGGCGAAATAGGCGTATTGCGCGGTGACCAAGGCAATGATCAGCGGCACCCTTCCCTGACCCAGCACCGCAACCAGCACAAGCGCCAGCAGAATGGCAGGGAAGGAAAGCTGCAAATCCACCAGCCGCATGATGCCTTGTTCGATCTTGCCGCCGATATTGGCTGCCATGATGCCAAGCCCGGTACCGATACCAAAGGCCACCGCCCCGGCCGCAATCCCCATCTGCAAGGAAATGCGCAAGCCATAGAGAATGGCCGAAAACAAATCCCGCCCCTGTGCATCCGTGCCAAGCCAATGCATGTAGCCGCCAGACCCGACAAAGCCAGGCGGACGGCGCGCATCCCGCAAATTCAAATTGGCAAGATCATACGGGTCCTGCGGCGTAATCAGGGGTGCCGCAAGCGCGGCCGCAACAATCAGCACCACCACCGCAAGCGCCAAGGTGGCAACCCAGTTTTCGCGATAGTCGCGCCAAAAGCCCGCCATCACACCCGCCTTCCGCGCCTGAGGCGCGGATCAAGCACGGCGTAGGTAAGATCAACCACGAGATTGATGGTGACGAACAGAAACGCCACCAGAATAAGATAGCCGACCATGACCGGCCGATCGAGCGAGGTAATGGAATCGATAATCAGCTTGCCAACGCCCGGCCAGGAAAAGATTGTCTCCGTCACCACAGCAAATGCCAAGGTGGAGCCGAATTCCAGACCAAACACCGTCACCAGAGGAATGGAAATCAGGCGCAGAACATGTCGGCGCAGGATGGTGAAATCCGAAAGCCCCGCTGCGCGGGCGAATTTCACCGTATCGGACAGCATGATCTCACGCGTACCCGCACGCGACAGGCGGATCAGCATGGCAAGCTTGAACAGGCTAAGGTTCAGCGCCGGCAGCGCCAGAAACCGCAAGCCATCCCAGGTGAGGAAAGACCAGCCAACACCAAACACCTCAACCGTTTCGCCCCGGTCACCGGCCGGTAGCCAATCAAGATTGACGGCGAAGGTCAGGATCAGGATCAGCCCTACCCAAAAGGTCGGCACGGAAAACCCCAAAACCGATGCCGCCATGATGGTTTTGGAAACCGGGCTTTCCGGCCGATAGCCAGCATAAATGCCAAGCGGTATGCCGATGAAGGCGCCGATGATTACGGACGCCAGCGCCAATTCCAGCGTCGCCGGCAAGCGGCTGAGGACCAGTTGCAGCACTGGGATATTTAGCACGAAGCTCCGCCCCAGATCGCCCTGCAACAGCCTTCCCAGAAACGCGAGGTATTGCTGCCAAAGCGGCTGATCCAGGCCGTAATGGCGAATGGTGGCTTCCCGAATATCCTGCGTCGCGTCGGGGGAAATCAGCACGTCAATCGGATTGCCGATGGCATAGACGCCAAGAAAGACAAGCGCCGACATGGCAAGCATGACGAAGCCGGCCTGAATGAGGCGCTGAATGATATACCCAAGCATTGCGCGCGATTATCGGGCATTTGACAGCAAGCGCAAGCTATTCCTAGCATCCTGATGAGATAAGGCTGATGGGAGAAATCAAGATGCGTTGGAATTACCGCCGCTTTGCCCTGGCGACAGTCGGCATGGCCTGCCTGGCCGGTGTCGCTTCTGCGCAGACCCTGACGATGGGCGTGATCGCAGGGCCGGAAAGCATTGACCCGCATTTCACCGCTACCGGCACCCATTCCGAAGCGCTTAAGCATGTTTTTGATACGCTGACCCACTCGGGCGACAAGCTGCAGATCGAACCTGGGCTTGCGGAATCCTGGCGCATTGTGGACCCCACCACCTGGGAATTTCGCCTCCGTCGCGGTGTGAAATTTCATGATGGGTCGGATATGACGGCGGAAGATGTCGCCGCTTCCATCCGCCGTATGCAGCAATTATCGGGACCGAATCCAACACGCATTTATGTGCGCCGCGTCCAGGAAATTCGCATTGTTGATCCGCACACCATCCAGATCATCACCGATGGCCCCGCGCCCACACTGCCCAATGATTTCATTCGGCTGTTCATCACCTCGGCCCGCGCCACTGCCGGCCTGACGCCAGAAAACGCCAATGAGGCCTTCAATAGTGGCCGCGCCGCCATTGGTACCGGGCCTTATCGGTTTTCATCCTGGACGCCGCGCGAGCAATTCGCGGTGGAGCGCAACGAGAATTACTGGGGCGGTCGCCCCGCTTGGGGCCGCGTGGTGCGGCGTGAAATCTCCAACCCCGCCGCGCGCGTGGCGCAGCTTCGCACTGGTCAGGTGGATATGATTGTGCGCGTGCCGGCCGCCGATGTGGCGACGCTTGAACGCGACCGCAATATCAGCGTGCTGAAGGCAGAAACAGTCTATGTCTTCAACCTTGCCCTGGACCAACGCGAACCAACGCCGCAAGTGACGGCGCGCGATGGCTCTCGTCTGGCCGCTAACCCCTATCGTGATGCGCGTGTGCGCGAAGCGATTGACCTTGCCCTTGACCGTCGCGCGCTAGCGGAAATTGCAATGGAAGGGTTGGGCTCCCCAGTCAGCCAGATGGTCACGCCTGGTATTTTCGGCTTCAACCCGGCGCTGACGATCCCGACGCCCAATATCAATCGCGCGCGGCAGCTATTGACCGAAGCGGGCTATCCCAATGGCTTTCGCATGGTGCTGAATTTCACCAATAACCGCCTGCCTGGCGATGCCGGTGTTGGCGCGGCCATGACGCAAATGCTGGCGCGCATTGGCCTTGAAGTGCAGGCGGCCGGCCAGCCGGCGGCGGTGATCTTCCCGGCCCGCGCGCGGGGTGAGCTTTCCAATATCATGGCCGGCTGGGGCACCCTGACCGGTGAGGCGAATTACTATTACGCCGCCAATGCGCATACCAATAACGCGCAGCTTCGCCTTGGTGCCTTCAATTGGAATGGTGTTTCCGACCCGGAAATTGATCGGCTGATTCAAGCCGCCAATGTGGAGTTGGACGACAAGAAACGCGAAACCCTGCTGCAACAGGTTGGCGCGCTTTGGAATGAAAAGCGCGTTGTCATTCCCCTCGCCGCGGTGGCTTCCGCCTGGGCGATGCGGCGTGATCGCGTGACGCTGCGTGTTGGCCGGAGTGATGAAGAAACCTATGCCTGGGATGTAAGCCCGGTCAGCCGCTAAGTGCGAAGCCCTGGACCATGCGCATCGCGGATATGAATTGGATGCAGGTGGAGGCTTACCTCCACCGCGATGATCGCTGCGTCCTACCCTTTGGCAGTACGGAACAGCATGCACAGCTTTCGCTTTGTGTGGATGCGATCCTGGCTGAAAAGGTCGCGGTGGAAGCCGCCGAGCCTCTCGGCATTCCGGTCTATCCCGCCATGCCGTTTGGTTTGGCGCCTTATTTCGCTGCCTTTCCGGGCAGCATTTCGCTCAAGGTGGAAACATTATTGGCTGTTGCGCGTGACCTGGTTGAAAGTGTCGCGCGCGCTGGGTTTCGCCGTATTCTGATTGTCAATGGCCATGGCGGCAATGCGCCCGTCGGCGCGCTTGCCTTGCAGATCATGACCGAAAATCCCGCGCTTTCGATCAAGTTCCACAATTGGTACAACCAGCCGCGCACCTGGGAAACCGCCATGGCGATTGACCGTTCCGGCAGCCACGGCAATTGGATGGAAAACTTTCCCTGGACGCGGCTGGCCAATGCACCATCGCCTTCCGGTGCCAAGCCTTCGGTGGATATGGCGCTGATGAAGGCAAGCCCGCCCAATACGGTACGCGACATGCTGGGCGATGGTTCCTTCGGTGGTGAATGGCGGAAGCCCGATGAGGATATGCTGCGGCTTTGGCAAGCAGGTGTCGCGGAAACCCGCGCCGCGTTGGAGGGCCCATGGCCGACCCGTTAGTCATTTGGGGCGCTGGCGCGATTGGCGGCACGCTTGGCGCGCATCTGGCCCGTGCCGGCCATGAGGTGCTGCTGGTGGATACCGTGGCCGAGCATGTCGAAGCCTGTCGCACCAAGGGGCTGAAGATTTTCGGCCCCGTCACTGAATTCACGCAAATCATCCCTGCCGTCACGCCAGATGAACTGACGGGCCGCTATTCGCGCATTGTGCTTGCGGTCAAGGCGCAGGCCACCAAGGTGGCCTTACCCGTTTTGGCGCCGCATCTAGCGCCAGATGGATTTGTCTTTTCGGCCCAAAATGGCTTGAACGAATTGGAAATCGCTGAGGCTGTCGGGGCGGATCGCACCATGGGCTGCTTTGTCAATTTCGGCGCGGATTGGCATGCGCCGGGGGAGATTCTTTTTGGCAATCGCGGCGCCTTCGTGGTGGGTGAGATTGATGCCACCATCCGTGACCGTACCCGCGTGATGCATGCCCTCTGCCAAGCCTTCGAACCGGATGCGATTCTGACCAGCGATATCTGGTCTTATCTTTGGGGCAAGCTCGCCTACGGCGCCATGCTTTTTGCCACAGCGCTCAATCATGATTCCATGAGCGAAAATTTCGCCGATACGCGCCGCATGCCGGTCTGGCTTGCTTTGGGGCGAGAAGTTGTGGCCACCGCGCTTGCCCGCGGCGTGACACCGCGCGGCTTCGGTTCCTTTGACCCCATGGCCTTCGCACCCGGGCGCGCCGATGCGGATGGAATTAGGGTAGTGGAATGGTTGCGCGATTACACCGCCGTCGGCGCCAAGACGCATTCCGGCATTTGGCGCGATCTGGCTGTGCGCAAACGCAAGACCGAAGCCGAGGCGCAGCTCATGATCATGCCAAGGCTCGCGGCGCAGAAGGGTATGGCGACGCCTGCGCTGAATGCCTTGGGAAGGCTGATCAAGGATATCGAAGAAGGCCACAGGGAACAGTCCCCAAAAACGTTTAACACCCTATTGGATGCCATTGCTTGACTGACGCTGTCCTGGAAAAGCTGCTCGCTGAACGCGGACAATTCATCGCGCGGCTTGCGGAACTTGTCGCCTGCCCATCGGTTTCGACTGATCCGGCCTATGCGGATGGCATGGCGGCGGCGCGACGCTGGCTGATCTCGCGCTTGAGTACACTTGGCTTTCAGGATGCTCAGGAAATTGCGGCGGGTGGACATCCCGCTGTTACCGCGCGCTGGCATGGCGCGGGGCCTGAGGCGCCCATCTTGCTGGTCTATGGCCATTATGATGTGCAGCCGCCTGATCCCGCAGATGCCTGGGCTTCACCGCCATTTCACCTGACGGCGCGTGATGGGCGGCTTTATGCGCGCGGTGTCTCTGACGATAAAGGACCGTTTCTTTTGGCGGTTGAAACCCTCGGCGCCTTTCTGGCCGTTGAAGGCAAGTTGCCCGTCAACGTGACATTGCTGCTGGAAGGTGAGGAGGAATGCGGTTCAGCCACGCTTGGCGCCCTGCTCACGCAGTATCGCCACTTGCTGGCGGCGGATGCGGTGCTTTCCGCCGATGGTGCGCGCTGGCGGGCGGATTTGCCGACCATGACGGTCGGCACGCGCGGCAATACAGGTATGGAAATCACGCTGCGGAGTGCGGCCAAGGATCTGCATTCGGGGCGTTATGGCGGTGTCGCACCGAATGCGCTGCATGCCATGGCAAGGCTGATCGCGACACTGCATGATGCGGATGGGAATGTTGCCGTCGAAGGCTTTTGGGCCGGCGCCACAGCAGCCTCGCCCGAACAACGCGCAGAATTGGCGCGTATTCCTTTCGATGTTGAAGCGCATGATGCGTCCATAGGTATCGCACCAAGCCATCGCGCCGCCGCGGAATTTCTGGAAAGGCTTTGGCTGTGCCCGACACTTGATGTGAATGGCATGTGGGGCGGCTATACCGGCGCTGGCGGCAAGACCGTTATTCCCGCGCTGGCACATGCCAAGCTTTCCATGCGCCTGGTGCCAGGGCAGAATCCCGAGCAAGCGCGTGATGCCGTGGCGCGACATCTGCGCGCCCATTGCCCCAAGGGTGTTGCGCTTTCCATCATGAATACGCGCGATGGCACTTACGCCTATTCGCTGCCGGCATCGCATCCCCTGCTGCGCGCGGCAGAGGCAGCGCTGGAACGCACCACTGGCCAAACGCCGCTCCGTGTTCGCATGGGGGCCACGCTGCCGCTGGCGGATATCGCGCGCAATGTGGCCGGGATTGATACCATCATGTTTTCCTTCGCAACCGCCGATGAGGATTTTCACGCCCCCAATGAAAACTGGCGTGAATCTTCCATCGCCGAAGGCTTCGCCGCCTGGGTTGCGCTGCTGCGCGCATTGAATGGTGTGAAGCGCGCCGCTTTCTCCCCTACCAAGTAAGGAACCCGCCCCATGCATATCCGCTTTGACAATGTCACCGTTGCTGTCACGGGTGCCGGGCATGGTTTTGGCCAGGCCATTGCGCGCGGCTTCGCGGCCCTGGGCGCACGGGTCTTTGCCTGCGATCTTTCCGCCGCTGAATTGACCGAGACCGCCAAGGCGCCAGGGGCCATCACCATCGATGCCTTTGACCTGACGGCGAAGGGCGCCGCTGCTGGCTGGATCAAGCGCATTGAAGACGCGACTGGCGGCCCCATCGAAATCCTGATTTCCAACGCCGGCGGTGTGCGCGGCCAGGTAATGCGCCCGATCGAGGAAGTGAGCGATGAGGATTGGCACGCCATCATTGACATCAATCTGCATGCTGCCTTTGCGCTGGCGCGTGCTGCGGCGCCTGGCATGAAGAAGGCGCAGAAGGGGCGCATTGTCACCATCAGCTCGGGCGCTGGGTTGAAAGCAAGCCTGACCGGCATTCAGGCCTATGGCTCAGCCAAGCATGGGCTGGTTGGGCTGACACGCCAATTGGCGCGCGAATTCGGACCCTATGGCATTACGGTGAATTCCGTCGCACCTGGCTTCGTGCTGTCCAATCCATCCAGCATCAAGCAATTCGAAAGCTATGGTGAAGAAGGGCAGAAGGCGCTGATCGGCCGGCTTGCCATGCGCCGCCTTGGATCGGTTGAGGATATCGCCAATGCGGTGCTGTTTCTTGCCAGCCCCTATGCTGGTTGGGTGACGGGGCAGGTGCTGTCCGTGGATGGCGGGAATGCGTGATGGACGCCGTAATTTCTCATGGGCGGCATTGAAGAATATTGCGGCTATTGGTCAGGTCGCTGCTGTCGGTGCCCGGGGGCAGTTTTGGATTGGGAAAGGTTAGGATGAAGCGCCTCGTCCAGACATAATGCTGCGAATTCTTGCGGTTGCTGACTATTCCTTTGATCCGCCACTGATCGCCCGGCCGGCGCCGGGCTGCCAAGCGACGCCACTTGGCCTGAAAAGGCGCAAGGGGCAAAGGCGAAAACCTGGCGCCTTCACCGATCTGTCAGGCGCAATTCAATGCGCCGATTGCGCGCCAAGGCTTGGGGTGAATCGCCCGGATCAATCGGCTGCGCATCGCCAAAGCTGGTGGCGGCAACACGATTGGCGGGCAGGCCTTCCGCAATCAACATCTGTGTCACGGCAATGGCGCGTGCGGCGGCCAATTCCCAGTTATTCGCAAATCGCGCGCTGCGGATGGGGTTGCGATCCGCATGACCATCCACGCGGAGCACCCAGGGAATATCAGCGGGGATCAGCGGCGTCACTTCCGCCAGCACCGCCGCCAAATCGCGCACCTGCCTGAGCCCGGCTTCGGACAATTCAGCACTTGCGGGGGCGAAAAGCACCTCACCCTGGAAGACAAAGCGATCCCCCACAATGCGCACTTCCGGCCTTTCCCCCAAAACATTCCGCAGCCTGCCAAAGAAATCGCTGCGGTAGCGCTGCAATTCCTCAACCCGTGCCGCGAGCGCTGCGTTCAGGCGCTGGCCGAGCAGCGCGATTTGCGCATTGCGATCCCGCCCTTCCGCTTCCGCCAGATCAAGCGCGCGTGACAGCCTGGCCAATTCCGCGCGCAGCGCTTCCGTCTGGCGCGTCAGTAGTGCCACTTGCGCGGCGGCGCTTTCCGAAAGCCGCGCGCGTTCTCCGGCTTCGGCTTCAGCGCGTTCGCGCCCGCGCTGTTCCTGCGCGGCGCGGCGTTCCAATTCATCGCGGAGCGCCGTCAGCGCCCTGATCTGTTCCGAAAGCCGCGCCATTTCGGCAAGCCGCTGCGTGACGGTTTCACGTTCCACCCGCACCTGCCGATCCAGCGCCTGGGCTTCGCGGCGCATCGCTTCTAGCGCGGCTTGGGCCGCCGCCAATTCCGCAAGTGCAGTCCGGCGTTCGCGTTCAAGATCACTGATGCGCGCTTCGGCGCGTTGGCGCGTCTCTGCCAATGCCGCCTGGCTGCCGCGCAAATCCCGCTGTAACCGCGCGGCATCTCCGCCGACATTCTCCGCGCGTGACAAGGCCTCCGCCAATTGCCGTTCCGTGGCCGCCGCGCGGTCCGCCGCACTGCGCGCCGCCAATTCCAAATCCGACAGTCGCGCGCCGAGCCTTTCGCGTTCCCCGCGCAGCCCATCGCGTTCGCTGGCGAGCCTATCGCGTTCTTCGCGGATCAGGGCAAGGGATTGCAGGGCCGTATCACGCGCCGTTGCCGCGCTCCGCAAATCATCATTCAGCCGGCCCAATTGCTGGCGCAGCTGTTCTCCCTGCGCCGCTTCCAGTGAGAGTAGATCCGCCAATTCCGCGACCCGGCGATTGAGCTGATCCACCGCCTGTTCGCGGGAGCTGAGGGCCACCGAAAGAAAGCCCTGCGCCAATACAAAGACCAGCAGCACAAAGATAATGACCATGAGCAGCGTGGAAAGCGCATCCACATAGCCCGGCCAGGCATCCAGGCCTCCGCCGCGCCCGCGCCGCCTTTCGGAAGACCCTGCCATTGCGCGTCAAACGTCCTGATTTTTCACCGCGGCTGTTCCTCCGCGATGGCGGCAATGGTGCGGGTCAGGATCTTGATCTCATTGCGGATATCATTGGTGGATTGCGCGCGGCCTTGGCCGGCTTCTTCCACCAGCCGCGCCAGATAGATTTCGAGGTTACGCAAATGCCCGCGCATCGCCTCGGTCTCGGTCCGGTCGGCCTGGCTGTCGGCCAAGCGCGATATGGCTGGCGCCAACCCATCCTGCGCATCGGCAATGCGGCGCATCAGGGTATTATTCGCGCGCATTTGTTCCGTCAGCACGGTCATGCGTTCGGTCAATGTCATCAGGGCCTGGGATGTGGCGGCGCGGCCATCCTCCCCACGCGCGATGGTGGATTGCAGGGCTTCCAGATTCTCGGCGGTTTGTTCCAATAGCGCCTGGACATAGGCGGGCACGCTGCCCTCACCTTCCTGGCCCAGAATGCCGGAAGAAAGCCGCGTCAGCCCGGCCAGCCATTCTTCCAGATCATTGAAGAAGCGGTTCTGCGCCTGCCCCGCTGTCAGATCGAGAAACCCCACCACCAGCGCGCCCGCCAGGCCGAGCATGGAGGCAGAGAACGCTGTCCCCATTCCCTGCAAGGGTTTTGCAAGCCCGGCCTTCAATTGTTCAAACAACACATTCAAATCACCGGAGCCAACCGACATGCCGCCGATCACATCGGCGATGGAAGCAATCGTGAGCAGCAATCCCCAGAAAGTGCCAAGCAGGCCGAGGAAAATCAGCAGCCCCGTGACGTAGCGCGACAATTCGCGCCGTTCATCCAGCCGAGATTGTAGCCCATCCAGCACGCTCCGCATCGCGGAAGCGGAAAGCGAAACCCGTTCATTGCGCCGCCCCGACAGCATGGAAACCATGGGGGCGAGCAAGCGTGGCTGGAGTGCCGAAAGCCCATCCTTCGGCGCGCGGAAGCCTTCCACCCAGGCCACTTCGCGCCTGAGGGAAAGCACCTGGCTGAAGGTCAGGCCAATGCCGAACAGCAGCACGGCCAGGATCACGCCATTCAGCAGCGGATTGGCCTGAAAGGCATGCAGCAAATCCGGCCCAAGCATGGCGGCAATCCCCGCCACCGCGGCCAGGAAAATCACCATCCGCCAGAGATAGATTGTGGGCTGGGTCATGAGCGCCGTGCCTCCGCATTCGGGCTTGCCACGCCAGGGGGCAGGATGTCCACAGCATCCTGCGCGCCGGAAAGCCGGCCAAGCGGGCGAAGGTCAATCCGGGTTGGCGCGAGCCCGCCGGCAATGAGCGCGGATTTCACCGCCTGCGCGCGGACTAGGCTAAGGCGCCGCGCGGTTGAGACATCATCCGCCGGGCCAGCCACCTGGGCTTCCACCGTAATCCTGCCCTGGGGTAGTGCGGCCAGGTTGCGGGCCAGCGCCTGAATGGCCGCAGTCTGTGCTGCGGTAAGCTCAGTACCGGTCATGCGCAGCCGAAACCCGCCCTGGGGCAGGCTGCTCAGGCCCTGTGGCGGCGTGGCCATGGGTTGGGGTGTTTGTGGCCGCAGCGGCGTCAATTGCACTGGCGGCGGCGGTGCCGCGGCGGGGTCTGGAAGGGTTGGATCGGGGGTTTGCGCCTGCGCAGCCAGGGTCAGCATGGCAAGGCCAGCCGCCACAGCGAGCCTGCGCGAAAAACGATCCGCGCCCTGGTTCATCCGGCCGCCTGATGCGCCTTCACGGCGGCGATGCCCTCCGCCACCACCTCTCGCAGCTTCGGTTGCAGCGCGGAATTGCCGCAAACCACCATGCCTGAGGGGTAGGGGTCATTACCGTCCGGGTCGCTCACGAAGCCGCCGGCTTCGCGCACCAGCACGATACCGGCGGCTATATCCCAGGGCTTCAGGCCCAATTCCCAGAAGCCATCATAGCGCCCCGCCGCGACCCAAGCGAGGTCAAGCGCCGCTGCGCCAAAGCGCCGCACACCCGCCACTTGTGGCATCAGCTTATGCAGGGTGGCGCTGAATTCCGCCTTGCGCGCCACGCCGCCGAAGGGGATGCCGGTCGCGAACAGGGCCTCACGCATGTCTTTCCGGCCAGAAACCCGGAGCCGCTTGTCATTCAGGAAGGCGCCAACCCCCTTTTCGGCCCAGAACATCTCATCCGAGGCCGGGTTATAGACCACGCCCGCGACCAATTCGGTCTTATCGGCAGCGATGCGTTTTTCAACGCCCACACTGATCGCCCAATGGGGAATGCCATGGAGGAAATTGGTGGTGCCATCCAAGGGGTCCACCACCCAGCGCCATTCCCAATCATCGCCGCCGGAGGCGCCCGATTCTTCCATCAGAAAGGCAAAGCCGGGGCGCGCCTTGGACAATTCCTCACGCAAGGTCTGTTCGGCGCGGAGATCGGCGGTGGAGACGAAATCGGATGGCCCCTTCACGCTGACCTGAAGCTGCTCGACCTCCCCAAAGTCGCGCAGCAGGCGGCGCCCTGCCTTTTGCACGGCGGCCGTCACAACCTGCAGGGCCGGGGAAAGGCGGGCGGAAAGCGGGGGCATCATTGAAGTCCTTGAAGTGTCAAAAAAGCAGGCACTCGGTTACCGCAGAAATGCCCAAAGAAAAAGCCGGCCCCGCTTGCACAGGGCCGGCCTGAATGGGTGGCGGCTGTCGCTATTCCTGCAACGCCTTGTCCTTGCCCTTGCGGATATTGGGCAGCAGCATCGCGATCAGGGCGATGGCGCCAATCGCCAGCATGGTGGCGCTGATCGGGCGCTGGACAAATACCATGGGGTCACCGCGCGAAAGCAGCATGGCGCGGCGCAGATGTTCTTCCATCATTGGCCCCAACACGAAGCCGATCAGCATCGGCGCCGGTTCGAGCCGCAGCTTGGAGCAGAGGTAGCCGAACAGGCCGAAGAACACGGTCTGATACACATCGAACACGTTATTCTGCAGCGAATAGACGCCGATCGCGCAGAAGATCAGGATCGAGGGATACATGTGGCGATAGGGCACCGCCAGCAGCTTCACCCAAACCCCGATCATTGGCAGGTTGATGACCAGCAGCATGAGGTTGCCGACCCACATGGAAGCAATCAGCCCCCAGAACAGGTCAGGCTGCGCTTCCACCATGCGCGGACCGGGCTGAATGCCCTGAATGATCAGTGCACCCACCATCAGCGCCATCACCGCATTGGCCGGAATGCCAAGCGTGAGCAGCGGAATGAAGGAGGTTTGCGAAGCGGCGTTATTGGCAGCTTCCGGCCCCGCGACACCTTCAATGGCGCCGGTGCCGAATTCAGCCCGCCCGCGGGAGATCTTCCGTTCCATCATGTAGGAACCGAAGGAAGCCAGCGCCGCGCCACCACCTGGCAGAATGCCGAGCAAGCTGCCCACCGTAGTGCCACGCAGCACCGCCGGGATGGCGCGCTTCACTTCTTCCCGCGTCATCATCAGGCTGCCGACCTTACCGGACATGACGCTGCGCGCTTCGGGTTTTTCCAGGTTCAGGATGATTTCGGCAATGCCGAACATCCCCATGGCGATGGACACAAAGCCGATGCCGTCGGAAAGCTCAGGAATGCCGAAAGTAAAGCGCTGCTGGCCGGTTTGCACATCGGTGCCGACCAAGCCCAGCGCCACGCCAAACACCACCATGCCGATGGACTTCACCACGGACCCTTGCGCCAAAACGGCTGAGATGATCAGGCCGAGCAGCATGAGGGAGAAGTAATCCGCCGGCCCGAAGGACAGCGCGACCGAGGTGAGCAATGGCCCGGAAGCCGCCACCAGCACGGTGGAAACGCAGCCCGCGAAGAAGGACCCGACAGCAGCGATGGTCAGCGCTGCGCCGGCGCGACCCCTTCGGGCCATCTTGTAGCCTTCAAGGGTTGTGACGACCGAACTGACTTCCCCTGGCAGGTTCAGCAAAATGGCCGTGGTGGAACCGCCATACTGAGCGCCATAGTAAATCCCGGCCAACATGATGATGGCGGTGGTGGCCGGCTGGCCAAAGGTGATCGGCAGCAACAGCGAAATGGTGGCAACCGGGCCAATGCCCGGCAAGACGCCAATCGCCGTGCCGATGATGCAGCCGATCAGGCAGAAAAGCAGGTTATTCAGCGTGAAAGCAACGCCGAAGCCATGCGCGAGATTGGCAATGAGATCCATGGTATGTTGCCTTCCCGATCAGAGCTGCGGCCAGAGCGGCACGCGGATATCAAGATAATGGATGAAAATCGCCCAGCAAAGAATGCACAGGAAGGCACAAAGACCGGCAACCCCAAGCGGGCGTTCCAAATGCTCCTGATCCGCGAGCGCGGAGCAGATCACCGTGATGATGATCGCAACGATAATGCCAAGCGGTTCAAGCGCCAAGCCGAAAAGCGTGAATGCCGCACTTGGCAAGAACAGGGCGCGCCATCCAGGTGGGATCGCCGCCACAAGACAACCGACAAACATCCCGATGCCGAGTGAATTCCAGCCGGAGGAGGGGAAGCCCGGGATGCGCGCGGCGATCATGCCGGCAGCAACACCGGCTATCGCGCCGCCGATCAGGAAGCCGATTTCACCGGGGGTCCATTTGGCCAAAGGATCAGGGCCGTTGAACAGGCCAAAGAACAGCACCATTCCGCCCAGGATGATCTGCAGCCAGAAGACCAGCATGGGCATATAACCCGGCCCCATGCGCCGTGCTGTGCCAAGATTATGATCCTGATTGAGCCAAAGCCCAATCACAGCCAAGCCGATGAACAGCCCAGCCGAAAGCAAATCCTTCGTATTAAGCTTCATGCCCGTCTTTCCACCCTTCGTGACCCCAATTAAGGTCTGCCTGCCCCAAAGATTTTTTGCCCCTATCGCATCAACGTCAATCCGCTGTTGCCCCCGCAGCCTGCACCAAAGGCGCCCATTTGGCCACCTCCCTTATGATGAAGCTGTTGTAATCCGCTGCCGAATAGGTGCCAGGCGTGCCGCCAAGCTCCGCAAAGCGGGTTCTGATCTCGGCGGTTTGCAGCAAAGACAGAACCTCGCGGTTCAGCCTTTCGATGATCGGCGCTGGCGTGCCGGCCGGCGCGGAAAGCCCGAACCAGGAATCCGATTCCAGCGGAAAGCCCTGTTCCCGGAAGGTGGGTACATCGGGGAAGGACGGGTGCCGTTCCGCCGAACACATGGCGACCGCCACGACCGAGCCCTGCCGGATATGTGACGCGGCAGAGGGCAAGCTATCGGACATCATCGGCACCTGGCCCGCGATCACGGCCTGCATGGCCGGGCCCGCGCCCCGGAAGGGCACATGGGTGATTTCCGTGCCGATCAGGCGGCTCATTTGCACGACGAGCAAATGATTGGACGACCCAGCGCCAGAGGTCGCTACCTGCAAGCCGCCCGCACCCCGCGCCCGTGCCACCACATCAGCCATGGTGCGGATGCCGGCACGCGGATTGGCGACCCAAACGGTTGGGTTGCTGACGACCAGCGCAATATGGGCGAAATCCCTCACGGGGTCATACCGCACCTTGCTGCCATAAACGGCAGGGCTGATCGCATGGCTCGCGATATTGGACATCACCAGCGTATAGCCATCGGGTGCTGCGCGCGCGACGGTTTCACTGCCAAGCGTGGCACCGGCGCCGGCACGGTTTTCCACCACAATCGAAACGCCGAGCTTTTCCTGAAGGCCCGCAGCCACCAGCCGCGCGACCAGATCGGTGGTCCCGCCAGGTGCAAATGGCACCACCAGGCGTATGGACTGGGATGGCCAAGCCCCTTGTGCCCGAGCCCCCATCGCCAAAAGCGGCGACGCGCCAATACCCAAAACAACGCTGCGACGTGCAACGCTCCTCATCCGTTGGCCCCCTAACTTTATGGCAGTTCTATTGCATGGCAGCGAAGCCTCGGCAAGCGAGGCCTGCCCAAGCCTTGCCTCTGGCGACGCCAGGGCCGATCATTGCCGTGGATTGAAGCCTGCAAGAGGAAACCGCCCCATGCCGCATGGTGACCGCCTGCCGAATGACCCTGAAACGCGCATCCGTGAAGCGACCGAGGCGGTAGCTCCGCGGCTGATCGAAATTAGGCGCGATATCCATACCCATCCGGAACTCGCCTTTCAGGAAACCCGCACCGCCGGGATTGTGGCGGCGGAACTCACGCGCCTCGGCCTCACGCCGCGAACCGGTGTGGGGCGCACGGGCGTGGTGGCGGAGATCAAGGGCGGACGCCCTGGCCCGACGCTTGCCATTCGCGCCGATATGGATGCGCTGCCGATCCATGAGGAAACGGCGCTGCCCTTCGCGAGTGAGATCGCGGGGCAGATGCATGCCTGCGGGCATGATATCCATACCTCGACCCTATTGGGGGTGGCGGCAGTGCTGAAGGATTTGGCGCCGCAGCTTGCCGGGACCGTGCGCTTGATCTTCCAACCGGCGGAAGAAGTGCTGGAAGGTGCTGCCGCCATGATCGCCGATGGCGCGGCGGATGGCATTGATATGGCGATTGGCTTTCACAACCACCCGGATATGCCGGTGGGGAGTTTTGGCTATGTGCGCGGCGCCTGCCTGGCGGCATCGGACCGGTTTGATCTGATCATTCAGGGCAAATCCGGCCATGCCGCGCACCCTTACGCCGCGATTGACCCGATTGTGGCGGCGGCGGCCTTTGTGCAGGAAGCACAAACCGTGGTCAGCCGGGAAATCAAACCAATCCATCCCGCCGTGGTGACCATCGGGCAATTTGTCGGCGGCACCACCTACAACATCATCCCCGAACGCGTGCATTTGAAGGGCACGGTGCGCACGCTGCATCATGAATCGCGCGATATCGCCGAAGCGGCCTTGCGGCGGCTCGCGGAAGGTATTGGCGTTTCCATGCGCGTGAAGACGGAAATGAAATATGTCCGCAAGGTGCCGCCCTTGGTGAATGATGACCGCGTGCTTGATCCGGTGATTGCCGCCGTGCGCCGGCAAATGGGCGATGTGATCAGCGAAGGCGAGGCTTCGATGGGCGCTGAGGATTTCGCGGAATTTGCTGCCGTGGCACCTTCCTTCCAGCTACGCATCGGTTCTGGCCAGCCAGGGCGCGATGACCGGCTCCACAATGCCTTCTACCAACCGGATGAGCGCTGCATCGGCCTTGGCGTGCAGGCGCTGTCGCGTGCCGCTTTGGATTTGCTGGCATGAGTGCGCATCGCATTGCGGAACTGACCGCGCCTGAGGTGGCGTCTCGTTTGGCGGCGGGCGCTGTCGCCATCCTTCCCATGGGTAGCCTGGAAACGCATGGCCCCGCCTTGCCGATGGGCGATTATCTGGTGGCGGAGGAGATTGCGAACCGTATTGCTGCCGCTTCCCTGCTGAAGGGCGCGGATGCTTTGGTGGCTCCCGCCATTCCCTTTGGTGGTGAGGATTTTTTCGCCGGCGTCGCGGGCGGCATTACGCTTTCGGTCGCGACGCTGACCGCCGTGATCGAGGAAATGGCCGAAGCCTTCATCAAAACCGGTACGCGGCGCATCATGATCGTGAATGGCCACGCCGGCACCATTGCGCCGGCTGATGCGGCGGCGCGCAGCATGCGCCATCGGCATGGCGTGATTATTCCGGCGCTGCATCTCTGGCGGGAAGCGGGCAAGCTGCATGGCGAATTGGGCGGGCAGCCCATCACCTTCGGGCATGGCGGGGACCCCGTGGCTTCCGTCACCATGGCGCTGAAGCCGGAACTCTGCCGCCCGGAAGCGGCGCGCGCGCGCGAAGGCACCGGGCCTTACCTCGGCGCACCGCCAACCGGCTTTGGCGCCATCCGCGCCCATGGTGTGGAATTCGCCGTGCCGATGTGGGTGGAGGAAGTGGCGCCTGGTGGCGTAGCCGCGCCTGATCCGCGCGGGGCCAATGCAGCGCATGGCGCGCGGATAGTGGAGCAGCTTGTCGCTGCCTGCGCTTCGATCTGCGCGCAGCTGCGCGACCACGCGCCGTGAGGCGCATTTGCGTCTATGGCGCGGGGGCGATTGGCGCGCATTTGGCCGCGCGATTGGCTGCCGCCGGCGCTGAGGTAAGCGTGATCGCGCGCGGCGCCCATCTGGCCGCGATGCGGGCGCGCGGGATCACGCTGCGTGATGCGGGGGGCGATCAGACCTTTCCGGTGCAGGCGGCGGAGAACGCCGCCGAGATTGGCGCGGTGGATGCCGTACTGGTCACCGTCAAGGCCCCAGCCTTACCAGCAGTAGCGGCAGGGATCGCGCCTTTGCTTGGCTCCGATACGCCTATTGCCTTCATCATGAATGGCATACCCTGGTGGTATTTCGATGGCATTGGCGGCGCCTTGGAAGGCAAGCGCCTGCCAGTGCTGGACCCCGATGACGCGCTGCGCCGCGCCGTGGGCGTGAACCGCGCCATTGGCGGCGTGATCTATGCCGCGAGTGCGGTGGTCGCACCTGGCATCGTCACCTCGGAACATGCCGACCTGAAGCTTTATCTGGGGGAGCCGAATGGCACTGTTTCTGAGCGCGCCCAAGCCTTGGCGGCGGTGCTAAGCGCGGGCGGCATACCGGCGGAAGCGGTTACGAATATCCGCCACCGCATCTGGGGCAAGCTGCTCGGCAATATGGTGGTGGGGCCGCTTTGCCTGCTCTCGCGCCAGGATATGCAGGCGACACTGGCTGACCCAGCGATTTTCGAAGCCGGCGTCAAGATTTCCGATGAGGGCACGGCCCTGGCCCGCGCCCTTGGGCATGATCTGAAAGTGCCAGGCGAAGTGCGGATGCGCCGCTTTGCGGAGACCGCGCATAAGCCTTCCATCCTCCAGGATCTGGAATTGGGCCGGCCCATGGAAATTGATGCGCTGTTTACCGCGCCCTTGCAGCTTGGCCAGGCTTTGGGCGTGCACATGCCGCATTTCGCGCTGATGGTTGCGCTGGCACCCCAGGCCGCGCGGGCGGCGGGGTTGTATCGATGACGCCACGCCCTGCACGCTGGGCACAGCTTCGGGACGTATCCAC
>JADCEV010000154.1 GCA_020249865.1 Roseomonas sp.
CGCGATCGCCCGGATCGACAGGTGCTCCCGGAAATGCCAACGCCGGATAACGCTCAATAAAACCATGTCCAACACTCCAGCTGCCCCCGCCCAAAGGGCCGAGGCTAGCGTCCAAACATGGGTCAAATCTCAGCAGCAACTTCACCCCAAACCGGGTCACTTCTCAGCGGCATTCAACAATCCCAAGCATACTCGTCCTGCAGGTGGTCCTGCACGAGCGGAAGCTGGTCCTCGAATTTCAATGCCCAATAGCCGTCGCCGTTGCGCGGATCCGTGATTTCGTAGCTTTTGCCGCCTATCGCGACCAAGCGGGTTCCGAAGACGTCCGACAGGTAGCGGCTGGCGCGGCGCGCGTATGCGGCGGCCTCTTTAAGAACATCGATCGGCGCCTCATCGAGGTCATCGGCCTCGTGCTTAGCCTCGTTGAGGTCGCGATAGAGTGACTCGAAGTCGTAAAGGAATGGGGTGGTGATACGATCGGCAACCTTGACCTCACCGCACGCGCTGCAGATTTTGACCAGCAGTTGGTCGTTTGACCATTTGCTGTCGCCGTGCCGATTGTGGTTCTCCGCCAGCAGCACGGCGGTCGGCAGGATGCGGCCGCCTTGGCAGTGCTCGCAAAATGGGAAGTTGATGTCCACGAGATCGAAGCGGCCCTGATCGAACACGGCGACCTTATAGCGTGCACCTTCCAGCTGTAGGGGCTCGTATGAGGCCAGTCGCTTGAAAGCGATATTGGTCGTGACGTCGATCCGGTGCATGACGCCATCCACGACGCCGACAAAGTCCGTCGCGTCGCCAATATCGGCCGCGACAACTAGATTTAGGTCCTTGCGGTGCTGTTCGAAGAAAGCGACCTCCGCTTTCAGCCCCGCATAACCCTTCGGGCCGAGCGTGTTGCGGTAGCGGTCGAGCCAAATCTTGGCGATCGCCGGGTCCTTGTGCATCTGGGAGAAGATGATCTGCCGCTTTTCATTATAGACCTCTACAGGCTCGCGAGCCTTGGCTCCCTTCCACATCTTTCCCACCATAATCAGGACACCCTGCCCTTGGAGGCGAAGTTCGCAGCGAAATAGTTGATTACCTCCGACGCCTGGGTTCCTCTGCGGAATTCCTTCTGTGCTTCAAAATCAAGGTCAGGGAGCACGTGTATCAATTGATCATCTTTGAAGAGGGGTAGGAGGGCGTCTGGGTCGAGACCCTCTGTGCGCTGGCCGCTCATGATGTTGCCCGCCTCGAGCGCAGCACCGATCATGACATCGGCCAATTGGATGGCCGGGCTGGTCTTGGAGTTGACCTGGACCACCTCTGTGAGTTTCAACGGGAACTTGAAGCTTGCGATAGCTGTTTGCCGCAGCTCGATTTCATCGGTGTGATCGATAAATGCCTTAAGGAGATCATGGTAGGTGGCAAGATTTTTTGACTCGTCGTGCTCCACCCGATATGGGCCGTCAGTTATTGCTTCCATCCGGCTGATCAATGCCTGCATGACCACCATGGCGACGTCGGTCGAGATACCCGGTGTTGCGATCGCTCTCAGGCAGTCTGGACACGCATCTCTGGCGAGGGGCCCAATCGCCTCTGGAAATGCCTGCCAGTTGGTACTGCGCGCCGCGGCGACGAGGGCGTTGAGATTCTGGGTGGTCTTCTCTTTCATCGCCCGCTGGAAGGCCACCAGCATGGCCTCAAACGGCTCAGCCCCCAGGATCGTCGGCCCAGCTAGCCTCAGCAGCGATCCCATCGCGTAGTTCTGGCCGTCGGCGTAAAAGTTGGCACCACGCTCATAATACCATGGCTCCACAGCATAATCGCAGAACATTAGGATTAGCATGTAGCGCTTGTCCAGGACGTGGGTAACGCATTTATAGCCCTGCAGTAGGTCGCGCAGCAGCGCCAGCAGATGGGGGCGGCTGCTTGGCCGCCGCGACAGGCCTCGGTATTTCAACTCCGGGGCCTGGAGGCGCGGAAAGTGCTCCTTGATCAGCCTGGCAGCGTCCTCGTCGCTGATCGCGATCGCCGCGGCACCCTGGAGAGGCTGCTGAGGGTTGAGCAGGTCGAACCCGGTGTAGCCGCTCTCATCGATCCGGAAACATTCCATGGTCACACCTCCCGTTCGCCAAGTATGTCTCCGAGCGGAGGGCCTTAGCCCGAGACCGGTAACGCGTCTAATGGCTTTCTCCGATGCTGCCCAGGCCTGGGAGATAGAGCCCCCGAAGTGCTTCGAGGTCCCCGCGCACACGAGCACGGACGGTAAGTGTGCCCACGCGCTGGCCGTCCGGCTTCCGGACGATACTGAAAAAGCCAATTGGGGTGATGAGCCACATGCCTTGTCTCCTGGCCGGGGATGATAGCCCAATCCGGCGTAGTTGCGCCGCCCCTGGCCCTACGCGCTATTCCGCGCGGCTTTGTCCTGCCACACCCGGCTACACTTACTTCGGGTTTGTGCTTATTCCACTCGTCCAGGCGAAAGAACCGTCGCGAAATCAGGCTGGCCTTCAAAATCACAAACCCTTGAAAAAATGAAATTTTCTCCGACTAAACCAATTTTGGTCTGGTTTAGTCGAAAAGAGACAAAGGGGGTTCCGAGACCAGATTTTGGCCGACTTCCAGCCTCCGAGGTTTAGTCCCGACTGCAAATTCCTTTGAAATCCTCAAAGAAACGCAGGCCATTTTGGGGCTTAGGACCAGTTCGCGACGGAAATCTGGCGGATGGAGTGGGATTCGAACCCACGATACGCTTTTGACGTATACGCACTTTCCAGGCGCGCGCCTTCGACCGCTCGGCCATCCATCCTTTAAGTGCTCGCTTATTCGCCTTGTTTCCGTTGTCTGTCCAGCCCCGTCACGATTTTCCCGTGAAGCCCCAAATTACCCCAGGTGCAACGGGAGCCCCGCCAAGAGAGCCGATCACAACCACCCTGGGCTGCGGTCAGCTTAGGCCCGTCCACAAGCCGCGAGTCCCCAATCTTTCAGGGGTAAAAAAGCTTCTCTTTATGCAGCTTAATGGCGGAGGGGATGGGATTCGAACCCACGATAGGACTTTAGATCCTATAACGGTTTAGCAAACCGCCGCCTTCGGCCACTCGGCCACCCCTCCGCAGGAGTGGAAAGTCACACGGCGTTGCAACACTCCGCTTCTAGTGCCGCAGCGGGGCAGCGTCAAACCCGAAACGCCATCTCAACCCAGCGAAACCTCAAACCCACGTTTCGTGGCAGGCCGCGCCATCATCGCCTCATACCAGCGCTTCACATTGGGCAAGCCCCCAAGGTCCACCTGATGGCGCTCATGCCGCCAGGCCCAGCCCAGAATGGCGAAATCCGCGATCGAGGGCTCACCACCCGTCGCGACAAAATCCCGCCCCTCCAGCCGCCGGTCCAGAACGCCGTACAGGCGCTTGGTCTCATCATGATAGCGTTTGAAGCCATAGTCACGTGCCGGCCCTTCGGGCTGCATCAGGAAGTGATGCACCTGCCCTGGCATGGGGCCAAAGCCACCCATCTGCCACATCAGCCATTCATACACCGGTACGCGCGCCCGCAAATCACGCGGCAGGAAGCGCCCGGTTTTCTCAGCCAAATAGAGCAAAATCGCCCCGCTCTCGAAAACCGTAATCGGCTTGCCATCGGGCCCATCGGGGTCCTGGATGGCAGGGATGCGGTTATTCGGGCTGAAGGCCAGGAATTCCGGGTTGAATTGCTCGCCCTTGCTGATGTTGACGGGCCGCACGGTATAGGCGAGGCCCATCTCTTCAAGCGCGACACTGATCTTGCGCCCATTGGGCGTGTTCCAGGTCCAGAAGGTAATGCTCATGGGCGGCAATCCTCAAAAAAGCCGACGCGCCCGGAAGGGCGCGCCCGGCAATCACATCAAAGCGCGGCCAGAACCGCTTCGGCCTTGCTCACTTCGAAGGCGCCCGGGGCTTCCACGGCCACATGGGTCACCTTGCCGTCCTTCGCCACCAGCGCAAAGCGCTGGCAGCGGACACCAAGGCCACGCGCCGTCAGGTCAAATTCCAGACCCATCGCCTTGGTAAAGGCGGCCGAGCCATCGGCAATCATCGTCACCTGATCCGTGATGCCCTGATCCTTGGCCCAGGCGCCCATCACAAAGGCGTCATTCACTGCCATGCAGGCAATGGCATGCACGCCCTTGTCCTTCAGCGCCGCAGCGTGTTCCACGAAACCGGGCAAATGCTTGGCTGAGCAGGTGGGGGTAAAGGCGCCCGGTACGCCAAAAAGGATCACCGTACGGCCCTTGAAGAATTCCGCCGTATCAAGCTCCTTCGGGCCTTCCGAAGAGCCTTGCATCACCTTCATTGCGGGAATGCTATCGCCAGTTTTGATCGTCATGGAGGTCTCCTTGCTGATGGAAAGGATTTAACCCCGCATCCGGCGCCTGTCACCTGGGCGGGGCGCTCGTTTGAAACCCCCAACTCTCCCTGTGGTTGAATTCTTTACCAATTCGCGTCTAGAACCCTTCTGCCATGCGCGCGATCCCCCCCATGGCCCCAAGCCGCACCCTGCCCCTGATGGCGCTGGTGATGGCGCCTTTATGGTTCGGAACCCCTGTTCCGGCTGCGGCGCAAAGGGCCACTCAGACCGCTGCCTTGCCCATGCCCGCTTTGCGTGCTTCGGCCAGCATCAACCAGCCTTTGGCGCCCGCCGATGCGGCGGCGCTGCAAGCTATTTTTGCCCTACACACCGGGCGGGAATGGGAAGCGGCGGAACGCGCGACAGCGCAGCTTTCGGACCGTCGGCTTGAAGGCCATATCCTTGCCGATCGCTGGCTGAACCCTGCCGCGCCGCGTCCGGATCAGGAAGCGCTGCGCGATTGGCTGGCGCGCTTTAACGATCATCCGGATGCAGCGGCGATCCATGCCCTGCTCCGCCGCACGGCGCCGCGCGGGGCCAGCCTGCCGGCGACGCCCGTGCAGGAAAGCCTTGCCGAAGATGCCGGCGCCGCCCCGGAAGAACGCGAAGCCCCGGACCAAGGCTTTGTGCGCAACCCGGCGCTGGACCGGGCGCTCAGGGACCTGGTGCGCGAAGGCAATCTGGAAGCTGCCTTGCGCCAGATGGAAGCCACGCGCGGCATGACGCCCGCCTATGCCGCCGCGTTCAGGGCCGATTTTGCCCTGATCCTGTTTCGCCGTGGGGATGATGAGCGCGCCTTTGAATTGGCCGCAGAAGCCGCGCGCAGCCGGGCCGATCCAAGCGGCCGGGCCGCCTTTGCCGCCGGGCTCTCGGCATGGGGACTAGGTTATTTCGATGTGGCGCTGCCGTATTTTGAGGTTGCGGCGCGTGCCTCCGGGGCATCGGCTGCCAATCGCGCCGCGGCTGCCTATTGGGCCAGCCGTGCCGCCATCCGCGCCCGCCATCCGGGCATGCATGTGCCCTGGCTTTTGCAGGCCGCGCAGGAACCGCGCACCTTTTACGGCCTGATGGCCCGCCGTGCCCTTGGCCTGACGCCCGGCTTTGCCTGGCATGCCGAAGCCGGCGGGGAAGAAGGGATGGCCGCGCTGACGGAAACCGCTGGCGGCTGGCGCGCCCTCGCTTTGCTGCAAATTGGCCAGGCGGGCCGGGCAGAAGCCGAATTGCGCGCACTTTGGCCACGCGCGCGCGGTAATCTTCCCCTATTGCGGGCCATGCTGGCGCTCGCCTCCCAGGGTGGCCTGACGCATCTTTCGGCACAGCTTGCGGAGCTGGCGCAGACTGCCGATGGCAGGCCGCGCGATCTGGCACGCTTCCCCCTGCCCCGGCTTAATCCGGCCCAGGGTTTTCGTGTGGAACCGGCCCTGCTTTATGCACTCGCCCGCCAGGAATCGAATTTTGATTCGGCGGCGGTGTCCCCTGCCGGCGCCCGCGGCCTGTTGCAGGTAATGCCAGCCACAGCCGCCTATTTGGCCAATGACCCATCCTTGGTTGGGGAAGGCGCGGAACGCCTGCATAATCCCGGCCTGTCGCTGGAATTGGGCCAGCGCTATTTGCATTATCTGGCACGGAGCGAAGCGGTGGGCGGCGATCTGATCCGCCTTCTCGCGGCCTATAATGCCGGGCCGGGCAATCTGGCCAAATGGTTGCCTGCGGCGCGGCACCGCGGGGACGCCCTGCTTTTCGTCGAAGCCATCCCCTTCGATGAAACCCGCGCCCATGTGCAGCGCGTATTGGCCTATTCCTGGATTTATGCGTCTCGGCTTGGGCTGCCAGCGCCAAGCCTTGATCAATTGGTGCAGGGCGAATTCCCGCGCTTCCTGTCACCGCAGGAAGTGGTGGCATTGCTTGGCAACGCGCCCCCCCTGCCCGGCCGGCCGCGCTGACCGCGGCGCTCAGCCTTCAATCTTCACGCCCATCCGCCCGGCCAGATCCTGGATGAATTGCCAGGCGACGCGGCCGGACCTGGACCCGCGCGTGACGGAC
>JADCEV010000016.1 GCA_020249865.1 Roseomonas sp.
AAGGATCGTGTTATTGCCTGCCCCAGCATTCACGCTGTCGGCATCCGCCCCATCGCCGGCATCAATCGAATCATTGCCGCCGCGGCTTATGATCGAATCCGCACCCGCGCCGCCAAATAAATACTGTGCGCTACCAGCGCTGGGGTCCACAGAGATGTCGTCGTTGCCGCCTTCACCATATATGGTGTTGGAACCAAGACCAGCATTCACCGTGTCGTTGCCATCGCCCGCCAGGATGCTGTCCGCGCCGGAGCTCGACAAAATACTGTCGGCGCCGTTGCCGCCGGACAGCACGTCGCCGGTTCCGCCATCGATGGCGATGATCGTGTCGTTATCATCCCCGCCGAGGACGGTATCGGCGCCTGTGGCGGCATTGATCGAATCAGCACCGCTGCCGCCATCGATGGAATCGTTGCCATTGTTGGCCTCGATGATGTCGTTGCCGAGGCCGCCGATGACGGTGTCGGCGCCGTCCCCGGCGATAATCGTGTCGTTGTCGTTGCCGCCATCCAGGCTGTCATTTTCCGTGCCGGCGGCGATGCTGTCGTTGCCGTCACCGCCCGTGACCGTGTTTATGCCATTACCAGCGTTGATCGTGTCAGCGCCAACCCCACCATCGATGCTGTCCGCGCCGGAGCTCGACAAAATACTGTCGGCGCCGTTGCCGCCGGACAGGACGTCGCCGGTTACGCCAGCGGTGGCGATAATCGTGTCATTATCATCCCCGCCGAGGACGGTGTCGGCGCCAGCGCCGGCATCGATCGAATCGGCACCCATGCCGCCATCGATGCTATCCGCGCCGCTGCCGGCGATCAGGGTATCGTTGCCGCCCCAGCCAAGAACGGTGTTGGCGCCATTGCCGGCGTTCACGCTGTCATCGCCAGCGCCGGCATCGATGCTGTCGTTGTGCCCGCCGGCTATCAGGGTATCATTGCCATCCCAGCCAAGGACCGTATTGGCGCCATCGGCGGCGTTCACGCTGTCATCACCGATGCCGGCATCGATGCTGTCCACGCCCCCGGTGGCGAACAGAGTATCATTGCCGCTCCCGCCAAGAACAGTGTTGTTGTTAGCGCCAGCGTCCACCATGTCATCGCCGGAGCCCGCATCAATGCTGTCATTGTTCCCGCCGGCGATCAGGGTATCATTCCCGCCCCAGCCAATGATCGTATTGTTGTTAGCGCCAGCGTCCACCCTGTCATCGCCGGAGCCAGCATCAATCGAGTCAGCGCCGGCGCCGCTGATGATCGTATCCGCACCATTGCCGCCGAAGAGCTGATTGTTGCTGTTCGTAACAGTGGTGACGGCGGTGATGCTGTCGTTACCGTCCTCACCGTAAACAGTGTTGTTGCCAGTGCCAGCGACTACCTGGTCATCGCCGGATCCGGCATTGATGCTGTCATTTTGTGCACCGGCGATCAGGGTATCATTACCGTCCCCGCCAAAGAGCGTGTTATGGCCAGCGCCGCCATCTAGCAGATTGGCAAGGCTGTCGCCCAGGATGCTGTCATTGCTGCTGCCGCCAAGGACGTTCTCGATTCCCGTCAGGCTGTCATTGCCATCTGCGCCGGAACTGGTGCCGGCGTTCAGGTTGACCGTGACCGCGCCCGTGGCGTTCGCGTAGCTGGCCCAATCCGTGCCAGCACCACCAATCAGCGTATCGTTGCCGGCACCGCCTTGCAGGTTGTCATTGCCAGCGCCACCATCGAGAAGATTGGCATTGGTGTCGCCGATCAGCGTGTCATCGTTATTCGTGCCTACCACGCCTTCGATGCTGATCAGCGTGTCATTGCCGCCGCCGCCGGTGGTCTGGAAACCGCCTGTATTGGCTAAATTGACAGAAACTGCACTGCCGGCAATGGCGTAACTAATCAGGTCATTTCCGGAACCACCGTCCAGACTGTCATTTGAAGGGCCACTGTACACAAAGTCATCACCAGAGCCACCCAAAATCGTAGCCGCTCCAACGAACACACCAAGCGTATCATTGCCGTTGCCGCCATCGAAGAACCCTGAGGCGCCAAAAGCAAAGTCATTGCCATCCTCGCCATAGACAGTCCCCGCGCCAATATTGACAACAACGTTGTCGTTGCCATTACCGCCATAAACCAGAGAATTTTCGTTGGTGTTGACCGCGTCGTCGCCTGCCCCAGCAAATATCGTATCATTGCCAGCGCTAGCCCCGCCGCCATTAAGCCTATCATTACCACCGCCACCATCCAGGAAATTCGCGTTGACATCGCCGACGATGCTGTCATCGCCATTACCGCCAAGGACGTTTTCAAACCCAGTCAGGATATCGTTGCCATGCGCGCCGGAGCTTGAACCCGCGGACAGGTCCACGGTGACAGCCGTGGCAGCGCCCTGGTAGCTGACCCAGTCGATGCCATTGCCACCATTCAGATCGTCGTCGCCGCCGCCGCCAACTACCGTATCATTTCCGGCACCTGCTTCAACAATGTCTATCCGCGTAGCATGGCCGACAATACTATCATTTCCGGCAGCTGAATCTTCGCCCTGATCGCCGTAAAAGAAAGTCATCATGGCAGTGGAGGCCGAATTCGCAACCAGCGTATCGCTGCCTTCATCACCGTACAGTAGAACCATGCCCCCGGGGCTATTGCCACCGATCACACTGTCATCGCCGGCGCCCCCGCGAATTTCGACAAGAAAGACACCGCTACCACCAATGACGGTATCGGCACCGCCACCGCCATCCAATCTACCGTGCTTAGTCGAAGTGCCGCCGAGCAGAGAGTCATTGCCGTCGCCGCCCAATGCCCAGCCACCAGATGCTGTGCCGAGGTTTATGGTGTCGGCACCATCATCGCCATAATACTGCTGGGCTACGCCCGCACCAAAGAAGCTGTCAGCACCATTGCCACCATACATTCTGGCGTTATCTGGACCGCCACCAATGAGAGTATCGTTGAAGCCACTGCCAAGAACGTTTTCGATCCCCGTCAGGCTGTCATTGCTATCCGCGCCAGCGCTACTGCCCGCGCCAAGATTGACCGTGACTGCGCCGCCAGCATTCGCGTAACTCGCCCAATCGGTGCCATTGCCGCCAATCAGCGTGTCATTACCAAGACCACCACCCAGCGTATCATTGCCATTTCCGCCATCAAGCACATTGGCTTGGCTATCGCCCAGGATACTATCATCGCCATTGCCACCCAGGACATTTTCAATCCCTGTGAGGCTATCAACACCATCCGCACCGGCGCTGGCGCTCAAGCTCAGGCGCACCGTAACGCTGCCGGCGGCATTCGCGTAGCTGGCCCAGTCAGCGCCATTGCCGCCAATTAAAGTGTCATTGCCGGCGCCACCATTCAGCGTGTCATCGCCGTCGCCCGCATCCATAGTTTCAGCAGCCGCAGAACCGAACAGGCTGTCACTATTCGCGCCACCTTCAAGGTACTGCCCTTCACCACCACCGGCGGCCAGCGTGTCATTGCCGGCACCGCCACGAAGGCTCTGGTAAAGGGAGGCACTGCTAACGAGACTATCATTACCATCGCCACCGTCACCGCCGCGGCCTTGGGCATCCCCTAGCGCGATGGTGTCGTTGCCGATGCCACCATAAAACGCGACCATTGCGCCATTGCCGATTCCAAGACCGGCTATGCTGTCGTCGCCCTCTCCGGCTTGCACTTCAATATCGGTTGAATTGCCCACCGCGATTGTGTCATTGCCACTACCCGCCAGAATGCGCGGCATATTCATCTGGTCTAGCCAGATACTGTCATTGCCCGAGCCGCCGCCATAGTTAAAGGGGCCACTGAAAAACCCTGATGCGGAAATCGTATCGTCGCCACCCTCGCCTTCCACGAAGGAAGCGGAGGTCACCTGAATACTGTCATTTCCTTCACCGCCGAAGTAATTCAAGCGACTTGATGTGCCGCTGATCAGCGTATCATCACCACCGTCGCCGCGAATGCTGCTAGAAGGGAAAGGGGGAACATCAGAAGCGTCAAAGGATCCACCGCCAACCAGGCTGTCATTGCCTTCGCCACCGGAAAGATTATCGAGCAAGGCATCATTATCATTGCCCGCAAGCAGCGTATCCGCGCCGTTACCGCCAACCAGGCTGTCCCTGCCCGTAGCCGCGATCAGGTAGTCATCATTAGCGCCGCCATCCACCGTGTCATTGCCGGCGCCGCCATCAAGCCAGTCATTGCCGGCTCCGCCAAGCAAGCTGTCATCGCCGACTGCCGAGGGATTATCCGGCTGATCACCAAAAAGCGACTGATTGCCACCGCCACCTGCAACCAGCGTATCGTTCCCTGCCCCGCCATACCCTTCTTGGGTGCCACTGCTTCCGGTTGTCAGGCTGTCATGGTCATTGCCGCCCTGAAGGATACTATATTCCGACGTGCCGGCCACAAGTGTATCATTACCGTCGTCGCCCCGGAGGTTGTTGACGCCCGGATCAGAACCGCCGACCAAGCTGTCATTACCGTTGCCGCCCCATACGTCGGAATTGAACGCCCCACGGGAAACTATGGTATCATTGCCATCCTGGCCTTGCAGCACCTCAGCCTGGCCATAGAGGAAAAACGGTCCACCCCCCACTGAGCCTATAATGCTATCGTCGCCAATGCCGCCACGTATATCTGGATTGAAACCATTACCGACTAAAATCGTGTCATTGCCGTTGCCAGCATCGATGAATTCTATTAGTTCTTCATCAATATAGCCATTGCCGCCGACGATACTGTCGTTATCGTTGCCGCCGATAAGGCGATTGACGCCATTGACGCCGCCAACAATGGTGTCATCGCCATTGCCACCATCAATGGTGTCATGGCCATTTCCGCCAATCAGGACATTGGCAAGGCTGTCACCCAGGATAGTATCGTTACCCGCGCCACCACGGATGTTTTCAATCCCTGTCAGGCTGTCATTGCCATGCGCGCCGGCGGTTGCGCCTGTGACAAGGTTAACCGTGACGGCAGCTGTACCGGCAGTTTCGTAACTTGCCAGATCAATTCCATCACCGCCGATCAAGGTATCGTTTGAGCCACCACCAATAAAAAAGTCATTACCGCTACCGCCATCAAGCCAATCAACCGCGCCGCCAAAAAGTGAATCATTACCTCCTTCACCAAAAATCGAATCGTTTCCGGCGGCGCCATCCAAATAGTCATCGCCGTTACCGCCGATAATCACATTAGCGGCGGAATTACCAACGAAAGAATCATTGAAGGAACCAAGGATGATGTTTTCAATACCGGAGAGCGTGTCACGTTCGTTGTTAGCCAGCCCGATCCCACCAGAGCCAAAGCCACCCGAGATGGTATCAATGGCATTCGCGTAGTTCGCCCAATCCGTCCCATTGCCGCCAACCAGGGAGTCATTGCCAGTGCCACCAATCAGCGTGTCATCGCCATTGCCGCCATCCAGCGTGTCATTACCGGCAGCGCCGTTAAGGATATTGGCAAGGCTATCGCCCAGGATAGAATCGGCGCCGCCAGTGCCATGAACATTCTCAATTCCCGCCAGGCTGTCATTACCTGCAGTCCCTGTCACCCGCCCGGTCGCAAGATTGGCCTGAATAGAGGATCCGCTCGTAAACTGATCACTGTAAAACACCCAGTCATTGCCAGCGGCACCAATCAAGCTGTCATTACCGCCGCGGCCCATCAGCGTATTGGCAACGCCATCGCCAATCAGCGTGTCATTGAAAAAGCTGCCGTAGACCCCTTCAATGCTGACCAGTGTGTCATTGCCGGCGCCGACGGTAGTTTGAAAACCGCCGTCATTAGCCAGATTGACTGAAACCCCGGTGGAAGAAAATGCATAGAAATAGTCAACAATATCATTGCCTTCACCACCCACCAGACTATCGTGACCGAAAGTGGTAAGCGAGTTGCTACTTGAGTGAAGGGTGTCATTACCACCGCCCCCGATCAGCGTATAATTGCCGGCGCCGCTGTTGACCAGAAGCTCATCATCACCCTCACCGCCATCAAGGTAAGCAGACTCGGATGAAATGATTTGGATAAGGTCGTTGCCACCTTGGCCATAGACGGTATTGTTGTGGCTGACAGAGGCAATGACGAAATCTACGCCATCGCCAGCAAAAACCAAGTTACTGCCGCGGCCAACAGTGATGGTATTTCCAAGACTGTCGCCGATAATGGTATCATTGAAGTCGCCGCCCAGGACATTTTCGATGCCACTCAGGATGTCATTGCCGTCCGCGCCGGCGCTGCTGCCATTGGCAAGATTAACCGTGACACCGCCTGTTGCATGGGCGTAGCTGGCTTGATCAATGCCTTCACCGCCAATCAGCGTGTCATTGCCAAGCCCACCATCGAAGACGTTGTTAAGGCCATCACCCAGAAAGCTATCAGCACCATTGCCGCCACGAATATTTTCAATTCCCGCCAGGCTGTCATTGCCATCCGCACCGGAACTGCGGCCAGTGACAAGATCAACCGTGACAGCGCCTGTTGCATGGGCGTAGCTGGCTTGATCAAAGCCTTCACCGCCAATGAGCGTGTCATTGCCAAGCCCACCATCGAAGGCATTGGCAAGGCTATCACCCAGAAAGCTGTCAGCGCCATTGCCGCCACGAATATTTTCAATTCCTGCTAGGCTGTCATTGCCATCCGCACCGGAACTGCGGCCAGTGACAAGATCAACCGTGATAGCCTCGGTGGCATTAATGTAGCCGGCCCAGTCCGTCCCATCGCCGCCAACCAGGGAGTCATGGCCCAAGCCACCAATCAGCGTGTCATTGCCATTGCCGCCAGCCAGCGTATCATTGCCGTTGCCGCCAGTCAGCAGATTCGCGACACTGTCACCCAGGATGCTGTCATTCCCAGCGCCGGCCACGACATTTCCGACACCAGAAAAAGTATCGTTAAAGGCACTTCCTTCGACCCACTCCACCGAAACCAAGCTGTCATTGCCATCCGCGCCGGAGGCATTGCCGTTCCCGAGTGAATTCAGAAGAACACTGACACCGCCGCCGGCATTCGCGTAACTCGCCCAATCCGTGCCATTGCCGCCAATGAGCGTGTCATTGCCGGTTCCGCCATCCAGGCTGTCATTGCCGTCGCCGCCATCCAGGCTGTCATTGTTGGTGCTGCCCAGCAGGCTGTCATTATCGTTGCCGCCTACGAGGCGCTGATTGCTGCCTACGCCCGCAACCAGCGTGTCATCCCCAGCATCGCCATAGAGGGTCTGATTAAGGCCGTTCCCGCCCACCAAGCTATCGGCATCATTGCCGCCATAGTCTTCCTTTAAGTTACCCGCGCCCGCGAACAGCGTGTCATTCCCAGCACCGCCATAAAGCAGCGCACCAACTCCATTCCCGCCCACCAAGCTATCGGCATCGGCGCCGCCATCGAGGGTCTGATTGATGAACCCGACCTCGCCCGCCACCAGCGTGTCATTCCCGGCACCGCCTAGCAGCGAATCACTGTTCCCGTCGCCAGCGATCAGGCTGTCATTACCAGCGCCACCATCCAGCGTGTCGCTGTCAGCGCCACCATCCAGAATATCATCGCCGCCAATGCCGAGAATGCTGTCATTACCGCCCTGGCCAAGGACTGAGTCGTTAGCGACGGTGCCGGCAAATGTTTCGTTGCCCGGGCCGAGAACTGTCTCAACGAAGCCACTCATGGCAAAACTCCCTCAACGGCGGCATTCGCATTTTTAATGGGCTGGTCCGCTTTGCCCGAGCATAAGGTTGCTAGCCAGGAATGAGACCGCCGAGGTATGGCGGTGTCTTCGACTGCTACTTTGCCACGTAAGCCTTTCCGAAGGCCTACTAACCACAGCCCGACAGCTGTTCTTTTCACCCAATCATTCTCGGTAATTTTTGGTTAAGAATCAAGTGAAAATCAGGCAACACGTAAACAAACCCAATAAATTCTTATGTCGAGCGCCAAAGACAACAGTAAAGTTGATTGCTTTCGGAACCACACAACTTTGGGTTGTTTTTTAGCTTTGCGTCTTGCTATCCGCGCGCAGCCACCACCGCCAGAATGGCTTGCGCCGCCGCCGCCTGGCTGGGTTCAATCACCGGCACACCAGAAGCATCTTCAGCTGCTGCGCGGTGATGCGCCATGCCGGCACAACCCAGGATTACACTCTCTGCGCCCAAAGCGGCTAATTCCCGCGCAACTTCCTGGATGCGCGCGCGCGGTGCCGCCGGGTCAGTCAGTACTTCCATATCCAGATTAAGCGCGACGGAAGCAACCATGCGCGCCTCCACCCCCATGCTTTGCAGGACGCGGCGCTGGCGCGGCTTGGATTTGTCGGTGAAGGCGATCATGCCGAAATTCTCGGCGCGGTTCAGCGCGGCGGCGATGGAACAGCGCAAGGGGCCGAAAACGGGCTTGTCGGTCACCATGCGCACGGCCTCGATCCCGGGGTCGGAAACGCAGCCGATGATATAGGCATCAGCGGGTTCGGCGGCGACGCGGCGGCAAAGCGGCTCGGCCACGCCATACCAATCCCGCCAGGTGATGATGGCGGGCGGGCCTTCTTCCAGCCGGGTCACGTCAATCCGCGGCAGGCCGGGGGCGGCGAAGGGGGCGATGGCGGCGGCAATGCCATCCGTGCAGCTTACGCTGCAATTCGGGTTGATCAGCAGGATGCGTTCATTCATGAATGTTATGCTGCATCCTTGGGCAGGAAAGGTGCAAGCCGTGCTTGATCAGGCGGCACTTCAGGCCTATTGCTGCGCTGCACAACGCTGGGTTTGCCCGGCGAGGATTGGAAAACATGCGTTGGGAACCGGATCGCACGGCGCCTGCCTTGCCCTATCAGCCGCCGAGTGCGCGCGATGGGCTATTGCGTGGCTTGAAGGGGCTTTGCCCGGTCTGCGGGAAGGGGCGGCTTTTTGCGGGGTTTCTGCGCGTGGCGGATAAATGCGAAAGCTGCGGCGCGCCCATCGGGCGGCTGCGCGCTGATGATGCGCCGCCCTATTTCACCATCATGATCACGGGGCATGTGTTGGTGCCGCCTGTTCTGTGGATCGAAAGGGCTTATATGCCGCCGATCTGGCTGCATATGGTGATCTGGCTGCCGCTATTCGCCATTATTTGCACGCTGCTGCTGCGGCCCATCAAGGGTGCCGTGCTTGGCTGGATGATGCGCCTTGGCATGACGGGTGATGAGGGCGGCGTGGTGCTGCGGGGTGGCAAGCCGGATGCCTGAACAGCGCCTGATCCGCGTTGAATTGCCCGAAGAAGCGCCGGCCCCTTCGGCCTATGCTGAGGCTGATCGGCGCCAGGCGATTGCGGATTTGCTGCACCATAACCGCTTCGACCCTGCGGGCCTGCCGCGCGGGCCTTATGTGCTGGGGCTTGCCGTGCGCGAAGGCCGGTTGGTGTTCGATATCCGCAATGAAGGGGGCGAGACATTGCACGTGCTTGCCCTGGCCCTTGGCCCCTTCCGCCGCCTGATCAAGGACTACCACATGGTGGTGGAAGCGCATGAACAGGCGGTTGCGGAAAGCGGGCCGGAGAGCCGCGTGCAGGCGATAGATATGGGCAGGCGCGGGCTGCATAATGAAGGTGCGGAATTGCTGCGCGCGCGGCTTGAAGGGCGCGTCGCGCTGGATTTCGACACGGCGCGGCAGTTGTTCACGCTGGTCTGCGCGTTGCATCAGCGTATTTGAAGTTTTGTCAATTCAGCTGAGAGAGAAACCGGCGCGGTGAAGCCGACTTCGCGCCTGAGCCGCCCGGTATGCGCCACCATATAGGGCGGTTCATTCGGCCGATCAGGCAAAGCGCCCAGCCGCAGCAGATAGGGTCGGCCAGTAATTTGCGCGATCAGCCGCGCCATGGCGGCAATGCTGATCGGTGCGCCAGAGGCGATATTGACCGGCCCGGTAACATGGCTTGCTGCCAACGCCACAATGGCCGCGGCGGCGTTTTGGGTGCTGATGAAATCACGCACCGGTCGGCCGGAAGAACATGGCGCTTCGCGGCCTGCTCGGAGTGCGATCATGATGGAAGGCACCAGCCGCGCAGGGTTTTCGCCCTCACCGAACAAATGAAACAGCCGCGCCCAAGTCACGCTGAAACGCGCGCGCGCTTCGGCCATTTCCGTGAGGCGCCGCGCCAGCGCTGCCTTGGCTTCGCCGTAAGGTGTGGCGGGGGCGATGGGCCGTGTTTCCGGCCAGGGATAAGCGTCATCACCTGCTTCGGTGGCATATTCAGCGCAGGTGCCAATGCCCACGAAGCGCCGCGTGCCGGCCTCTGCGGCATAGGCCGCAAGCGCGGTGGAAGCTTCCAGCCAATCGGTATTTTCCGGCGCGGTCCAGAAGCGCCCATGCGCAACATACCAGGCGGTATGGATGATGATGTCGGGGCGGATATCCCTGATCAGGCGTTGTGCGTCATCCTGGTGCAGCAAATCAACCTGATGCGCGGTCATGCCGGGCGTGGTGGGTGAAGCGTTGCGCGCCGTGATGTGTGTTTCAAATCCGCGCGCTTGCAGCAGCGCCGGGATATGCCGCCCAATAAAACCTGTCGCCCCCGTGACCAGAACGCGTTCAGCCATGGATCAAGGGCCAGGCATTGTCGCGCGCCGAAATCACCTTGGGCTCGGCCGGCCAGGCAATGCCGAAAGCGGGATCATTCCAGCGCACCCCGCGCGCAAGGGTGGGCGCATAGGGCGTGTCAATCAGATATTCCACCACGGCATCGTCCGTGAGGCTGAGGAAGCCATGCGCAATGCCCCGCGGCAAGAAGACGGCATTGTTCCTGCGGCTATCCAGCGTAATTGCGATGTGGCGCAAATGGCTTGGCTGATCGGCGCGCAAATCCACCAGCACATCAAACACCGCACCGCGCACGCAGCGGATCAGCTTCTGTTCTTCCGCGGGTGCCACTTGAAAATGCATGCCGCGCAAGGTGTGCTTCAGCGTGTTTTCCGAAAGGCTCGCCTGGATCGGCGTGAAGTCAATGCCGGCGGCGGTAAAACTTTCCCGGCACCAGCTACGCAGAAAGGCGCCGCGTTCATCGCGCGCGGGGCTCGCTTCAATGCTGATGATTCCGGGAATGGCGGTTTCGGTAAAAATCACAAGGCGCAGACCTCGGCCGCCTTGTCGTAAAACGCCTTGCCAAAGCGCGCGGGCTGGCCAAGCGGCATGGCGCGGATCATGTCGCGCAGGCCATGGCGCAGCACGCGCCGGCGCGGCGCATCGGCAGCCAATTCAGCGGCTTTTTCGATATAATCTTCAATGCTGAAGGTGGCCATATCGCCAATGCCGGCATTGGACAGGTTGGAATAGGAAAGCCGCTCAGCAAAGCCTGGCCCCACCAGGGAAACGCAGGGCACGCCCATCCAGATGCTTTCGCAGGTGGTGGTGCCGCCCACATGCGGCAGCGTATCAAGCGAGATATCCATCTTGTTGTAATGCGGCAAATGCTTGCCGCGCACGCCGACAAATTCAATCCGATCCGGGTCCACATCTCGTGCGGCGAAGGCAGCGCGCGTGTTTTCCAAAAAGGATGGCCCGCCCGCTTCGGGGCGGATGAAGATGAAATGCGAATTGGGCACGCGGCGCAGTACGGCAGCCCAGGTATCAATGCAAAGCTTAGTGTATTTATAGGGATTATTCGCCGTGCCGAAAGTGACATAGCCGCGCCGATCCTCGGGGATTTCCAGATCAATCGGCACTTCATAAAAGCCAAGCCGGCCACCCACCGTCACCCAGGTTTCCGGCAATTCGAACGGTTTTTCGATCAGCAGGCGCGGGTCTTCCGGCTTGATATAGGGGTCCACCAGAATGTAATCGATCGTCTCCAGCCCCGCCGAATGCGGATAGCCAAGCCAACTGCCACCCAGCCGCGCGGGGCGATAAGCCATGACTTCCAGCTTGTTCATGGCCGTGCTGCCGCCCAATTCAAACAGCAAGTCAAGATTATCCTTGGCGATATCAGCCGCCACCTGATCATCCGGCCGATACGGCCACCAGCGGAAATTCGTGGATTTTTCAAGCTCCGCCTGAATGACGTCGCGTTCCCCCTCATAAAAGGAATAGCAAAACACCTCAAAGCGGTCGCGGTCATAGGCTTCAAGCAGTGGCATGCAGAAATAGGTGACCGGGTGGTTGCGCAAATCGCTCGACAGAAATCCGATGCGCCATTTGCGCGGCATATGCAGCGCGGGCGCAGGCGGCAGAGGCTTGATGCGCTTCTGCACGCCACGGCCCCAATTGCGGTGCCATTCCACAATGCCGATGCGTTCTTCCAGGCTATGCACCTGGCCCAATTCGTAATGGACGGAAGAATGCCTCCCTTCCGCCTGCCAATACGGCAGCAATGAGGGGATGGAACCGGTCGCCTCCAATTGCTCCAGATCCATCACGCGTTGGAAAACTGTGCGCAAGGAACGCGAATTGCGCGCGACCTGATCTGGGTGGCGCTTCATGAAATCCAGCGAAAGCCGATAGGATTCCTCCAAATGCGCCGCCTCACTGTCATAGCGGCTGCGAGAGAGGCTTTCGATATAGGCGGATTGCACATCAGCCGCATCGGGATTTGCCTCATGCGCGCGTTTCAGCGCCTCATTCGCCAGGCGCCGATCACCATCGCCCGCCATGCGGGACAGGAAAAGATTGGCCTGCCTATCGCCCGGGTCTTCGGCCAGAATGCCATCAATCACGGCGCGGGATTCCTCGCGCCGGCCAAGGCGCAGCAGCATGCGCGCATGCATGACATCAAGCGTGCGGTCGCCCTGGCGGAATTGCCGCGCGCGCGCCACCACGGGGATGGCGGCTTCGATATCGCCGGCATCAATCAACAGCCCCATCAGATCCTGCAGCGTATTCTGATCCTTGGGCTGGAATTCAAAGGCCTTCAGGAAGCTTGCGCGCGCGGCTTCGGCATTGTTCAGGACACGCTGCATACGCCCAAGCAGGCGCCATAATTCGCCATTGCGCGGGTCAAGCCGGACAGCGCCCTGAAAGGCCTCGGCGGCGGCGGCGTAATTGCCGCGCGCTTCTTCCGCATTGCCCAGATTCTGCCAGGGGGATGGGTTTTTCGGTTCCAGCCTTTGCGCGGCCTTCAGCGTGGCAATCGCTTCATCATGGCGCCCGGCGCGCTTCAGCATGACGCCCAGCAGATTGGTCAGCGCGAAATCCTTGGGCTTACGCGCCTGTACCGGCGCGACAAGGTCAGCCGCTTCGGCGTGGCGCCCGGCAGCGGACAGCGCCAGGGCATAGGGGGTGCAAATCGCCGCCACCGGCACGCCATGGGCCAAGGCCTTTGCAAAGGCGTCCGCAGCCTCCCCATGGCGGCCTGTGCCGGCCAGCAGGGCCGCCAATTGCTGCCAGGCCGCGCCATTGGCGGGCTGTTCCGCAAGCCGCGCGCGGAGGGTTTCTTCCAGCCGCGCCTGATCGGCCGGGGCAAGCGAAGTCTGGGCCGGTTTGGCCGGGCGAGGCTTTTGCCGCATGCGGCGGATCGAATCCCTCAATGGCGTGACGTTGGGATTACTGGTCTATCACCCGTCCTTGCCCTTGGCCAAACCGAAAGCCCTTTGGCGACTCGGCAGGCGCGTTGTTTCCCGCCGCGTGCCCCGGTATGGTCGCGGCGAATCAGGGAACAAGACATGAACGATCTTTTCGGTCGCGGAGGTCCTCGGAAGGGGGGGGCCGGGCAGCAGGATGGCTATTCCGCCAAGGATATCGAAGTGCTGGAGGGGTTGGAGCCCGTCCGCCGCCGCCCCGGCATGTATATTGGCGGCACGGATGAAAACGCGCTGCATCATCTGGCGTCCGAGATCATTGATAACGCGATGGATGAGGCCGTGGCCGGCCATGCCGACCGCATTGAGGTAACGTTGGAAGCCGATAACTGGCTGACCGTGCGCGATAATGGCCGCGGCATTCCGGTGGACCCGCACCCGAAATTCCCGAAGCTCAGCGCGCTGGAAGTGATCCTGACCACGCTGCATTCGGGGGGCAAATTCTCCGGCAAGGCCTATGACACTTCGGGCGGCTTGCATGGTGTCGGTTCATCGGTGGTGAATGCGCTGTCCGAACGGATGGAGGTTGAGGTCGCGCGCGACCGCACGCTGTTCACTCAGGTCTATTCGCGCGGCAAGGCGATCACGAAGCTGAAGGATGCGGGCGCGGTGCAAAACCGTCGCGGCACGACCATTCGCTTCAAGCCGGACCCGGAGATTTTTGGCAAGCACGCCTTCCGCCCGGAACGCTTGTATCGTTTCTGCCGGTCCAAGGCGTATTTGTATCGCGGTGTCGAAATCCGCTGGTCTTGCGATCCCGCGCTAATCAAGGATGAAACACCCGCGCAAGCCGTGCTGCATTTTCCGGGGGGGCTTTCTGACTTTCTCACCGCCGCGCTGGAAGGCCGGCCCACCGTGGTGCCCGCTGCCTGGTCGGGCGATGCGGAATTTCCCGAAGGTGCGGGGCGGGTTGAATGGGCGGCAAGCTGGGTGGAACGCGGCGATGGGTTTCTGAACACCTATGCCAATACCATCCCAACGCCGCAGGGCGGCACGCATGAAGCGGGCTTCCGTACGGCACTGGTGAAGGGCTTGCGCGCCTATGGTGAGCTCAAGAAGGAAAAGCGCGCTGCCAACGTAACAGCGGAAGATTTGCTTGGCCCCATTGCGGGCATGCTTTCGGTCTTTATCCGCGAACCGCAATTCCAGGGTCAGACGAAAGACAAGCTCACCAGCCCGGAAGCGGCGCGGTTGGTCGAAATGGCGTTGCGTGATCATTTCGATCATTGGCTGGCTGGGGATCCGGCGAATGCTGATAATCTCCTCGCCTTCGCGATTGAACGCGCGGAGGAAAGGCTGCGCCGCCGTGCCGAGAAAGACACGCCGCGCAAGACCGCAACACGCAAGCTGCGTCTGCCCGGCAAGCTTTCCGATTGCGCACGCGAAAGTGCGGATGGGACGGAGCTTTTCCTGGTGGAGGGCGATTCCGCCGGCGGCTCCGCCAAACAGGCGCGCGACCGTGAGACCCAGGCCGTGTTGCCGCTGCGCGGCAAGATCCTGAATGTCGCCAGCGCCAGCGTGGAAAAGCTGCGCCAGAATCAGGAATTGAAGGATCTGATCGAAGCGCTGGGGTGTGGCGTGGGGGATCGGTTTGACATCGCCAAGCTGCGCTATGGGCGCGTTGTGATCATGACGGATGCGGATGTGGATGGCGCGCATATCGCCGCCCTTTTGCTGACTTTCTTTTATCGCGAATTGCCGGAATTGGTGCGGCAGGGCCGCGTGTTTCTGGCGCAGCCGCCGCTTTATCGCCTGCAAGCGGGCGGAGTTTCGGTTTATGCCATGGATGATGCGGATCGCGAACGCGTCTTGAAGGCGCGGTTCAAATCCAACCAGAAGGTCGAAGTCAGCCGCTTCAAGGGGCTGGGCGAAATGCCGCCCGCAGCGCTCAAGGAAACCACAATGGACCCGAAGAAGCGCACGCTGCTGCGCGTTATGCTGGCACCTGAAGATCGTTCCTTCACCAGTGAAAGAGTGGAAGAATTGATGGGAAGGCGTCCCGAATTGCGCTTCCGCTTCATTCAGGAAAATGCCGGGCGCATCGCTGCCGAGGCGCTTGACGCGTAACGCGCGTTACCCAGCAAAAGCCTGGGTACGCACCAGCCGCGCATAAAGCCCATCGGCAGCCATCAATTCCTGATGATTGCCCTGTTCCACCGCGCGGCCGGCTTCCATCACCACAATGCAATCCGCATCGCGCACGGTTGCCAGGCGATGCGCAATCACCAGCGTGGTGCGGCTTTGCCGGACCCGCGCCAGCGCTTCCTGCACCAACGCCTCATTTTCCGCATCCAAGGCGCTGGTCGCTTCATCCAGCAACAGCACGCGCGGATCACGCAGTAGCGCACGCGCAAGCGCCAGGCGCTGGCGCTGCCCACCCGATAGCCGATTACCGCCGGGGCCGAGTTCCGTCTGATAGCCCGCCGGCAAGGCGCTGATGAAATCATGCGCGGCGGCAGCACGGGCGGCGGCTTCAACCTCGGCCGCCGTCGCCCCCGGCCTGCCACAGGCGATATTGGCGAAGGCAGTGTCTTCGAAAATCACCGCATCCTGGCCGACATAGGCGAGCGAATCGCGCAAGGCTTCAAGGGTAATGGCGCGGATATCCACACCATCCAGCAAGACGCGCCCTTCCGTCACATCATAAAGCCGCGGCACCAGGGCAAGGGCGGTGGATTTGCCGGCGCCGGATGGGCCGACAAGTGCGACTGTCTGGCCCGGTTCGGCGGTGAAACTAAGGCCCGATAGTGCTGCATCCGGCACGCCTTCATAGCGAAAGCCCACCGCATCAAAGGCAATGCGCCCACCGCCCGCCGGAAGTGCTGCGGGGCTTGCGGGGCTCGTGATCCGGCGGGGTGTGTCAACCACGCCGAAAACCCGCGCGAGGCCAGCCAAACCTTCCTGCAACGCCGCATTCAAGGACCCGAGCGCGCGCACCGGCCGCGCGGCAATCAGCACCGCGGCGACAAAGCCGGTGAATTCGCCAATGGTGCCCTGCCCGCTCGCGACCCGATAGCCAACCGCGAAAAGCACCGCGGCCACCGCCAAGCCGCCCAGCACTTCCAGCATGGGATCAAGCGAAGCGCGCGTGCGTTGGATGGCGAAAACACTCTCCCGCAGGCGGGTGAACAGCGTATTGGCGCGCGCTTCCTCGGCCGCTTCCAGCCGATAGCTGCGCACCACCCGCGCCGCGCCAAAACTTTCCGTGAGCCGCGTGGCCGCATCCCCCACGCGATCCTGCATACCGCCGGAGGCGCGGCGGATGCGCTTGCCAAGCTTCAGGATCGGTACCACGGCGATTGGGTAAAGCAGTGCCGCGATCAAGGACATTTGCCAATCAAGCCAAAGCATGGACCCGATCAGGCCAATCAGGGTCAGCACATCGGCGATGGCATTGATGGATCTTTGCAGCGCTTCGCGGATCAGCCCGGCATCCGTGGTGAAGCGCGCGGCATGGCGCGCCGGCGCATCCCGCGCCACATCGGCAAGATCCGCCCAGGTGAGCGCCTTGAACAAATCGCGCTGCAGGTTTTCCACGACCCGCAGCACCACGGATTGAATGGCCACCGCCTGGCCGAATTGCGCCAAGGCTTTCAGCGATGTCACCAGAATGATGACGCCGGGAATGAGCCAGAGCACGCGCTGATCGCCCGCCGTGAACAGGTCAAAGGCCTGCTGGATGACGATGGGGTAAAGCGCGGTGGCGCCGGAGACGCCAAGCGTGCAGAGCAGCGCCAGCAGGATGCCCCTGCCATGCTGACGGACATAATCGCGCCAAAGCCGAAGCGTCAGCCCGCGGGTGGAGGTATCATTCATGTTGCGCCGCTTATAGCCCCGGATGGGAATGTTGCCATGAGGGGCTTGCATAGACGGGCGCGCAGTGATAGTTCTTGTTATGTTCCTGTTTGGCGCGGACGGATCCCCATTTTGCCACGCCAGCCCAGTGAGTTCGGGGGAAGGACTGTCCTTCCCCCGCCCTCTCTTGCGCGCCTTGCTCCCGTCTTGCAGGTTGCCCGCGTGTTGAATGCGCTCCGCCGCCACGCCTCGCTCGTGGTCATTTCCCTGATCGCCGTGACCGCCGGGTTTGCGACCTTGCAGCTCAGGGGTGCGGATACCTTCATGGCAGCGCTTTGGCATGCCTGGGACTTGTTCCTGTTCATCGTGCCATCCCTCGTGGCGGGGCTGCTGCTGGCCGCAGCACTGCGGCAATTGCTCTCCCCGGATGCGCTGGCGCGCTGGATGGGGGCGGAAAGCGGGATTTTTGGCCTGTTCATCGCAACGCTGGTCGGCACGCTTTCGCCGGGCGGCCCCATGGCCGCCTTTCCGCTGGTGCTGGTGCTGGCGGGTGCCGGGGCGGATCGGGGCGCGCTGGTCGCCTTCATCCTCGCCTGGTCGCTGAATGGCTTTCAGAAATTGCTGGTCTATGAGGCGCCGCTACTCGGCCTTGATTTCGCGCTGCTGCGCACGCTGATCACCTTTCCCATGCCGATGATCGCTGGCTGGATCGCGCGGCGCGTGCCGATTGTGTGGGAGCCGCCGAAATGAGCGGACCGCAAATCATCCTTTGGGTCATTGCGCTGGCGGTATGGGCGCTGTGCATGCGCCGCGGCATGCCCCAGGCGCGGCGTGCGGTGGCCGAGACCAATCGCGGCTTTTGGCGCATCCTGCCCATGTTCTGCGTGGCGCTGCCGATGGCAGCGTTCTTGTCGGAGCTTGTGCCGGCCGATATCGCAACCGCCTGGCTTGGCGATGATTCTGGGCTTTCAGGGATTATGATCGCGTCCTTGGCGGGCGGCATCATGCCGGGCGGGCCGTTCGTGACCTTTCCGCTGGTGATCACCTTCAGCAAGGCGGGTGCGGGCGTCGCGCAAATGACCGCGCTGCTGACTGCCTGGTCGGTCTATGCGCTGCACCGGATTTTGACGTGGGAATACCCGGTGCTGGGTTGGCGCTTTGTAGCGCTGCGCTTGGCGTCGTCCTTTTTCCTGCCGGTGCTGGCGGGCTTGATCATGCAGGCGCTGCTGCCGGTTTTTGCAATCAATCTCGCGGCGCCTTGAAGCAAGGATGCTCTGGCGCAGCCCGCCGCGCTCAGGCATTTAGGCGCCGATGGAACCCGCCACCACCGCCGCCGATTGGTCAGCCCTGCTCGCGCTGCGCGATGGTGCGGGCGCGACCCTGCCCGCTGGCCCGCTTGCCGCGCTGTTTGGCCCGGTGCTGGCGCCGCCCTCGGCCCCAGATGGCTGCCGGGTGATCGGGCGGCTCGCGCAAACACTCGATGGCCGGATCGCCACCGCAGCCGGATCAAGCCAATGGATCGGCGGCCCGGGCGATATCCTGCATACGCATCGGCTGCGCGCCCTTTGCCACGCCGTGGTGGTCGGCGCGGGCACGGTGCGCCATGACAATCCGCGCCTCACCACCCGCGAAGTGCCGGGGCCGGACCCGCTCCGCGTGGTGCTGGATACGGATCGCAAACTCTCCACCGATTACGGTATTTTCCAGAGCGGGCCACCGACCCTGCTGGTCTGCGCCGCCGATGCCGGCGGGGCCGAGCATCATGGCCAGGCCCAGGTGCTGCGCCTGCCGCGCGTTGCTGGCGGAGGTCTCGCCATCCCGCCCTTGCTCGCCGCACTCAAGGCACGCGGGGCCAGCCGGATTTTTGTTGAAGGCGGCGGGCTCACGGTCTCGCGCTTTTTGGCTGCAGGGTGTCTCGATCGGCTGCATGTCACCGTGGCCCCCGTGCTGCTCGGTTCCGGCATTCCCGCTTTTACCTTGCCGGAAGTGGCACGCATCGCCGATGGGCTGCGCTTTACCTGGCGCGTGCATGATATCGCGCCCGATATCCTGATTGATGCCGCGCTGGATCGCGCCAAGCCTGGGGGTCCTGCATGACCAAAGCGCGCGCCTTATGGACGATTGCCCCCGGCGTGGCGGAACTCCGCACTGAAACCCTGCCCGCGCGCGCGCCGGATCAGGTGCTGGCGCGCATGTTGGCATCGGGCATTTCGCGCGGCACGGAACGGCTGGTGCTGGCGGGCAAGGTGCCAGAGAACCAATGGGGCGTGATGCGCTGCCCCTTGCAGGCCGGCGATTTCCCCTTCCCGGTGAAATATGGCTACAGCGGCGTGGCGCGCGTCATTGAAGGCCCCGCCGATCTGCAAGGCCGCCGCGTGTTTTGCCTTCATCCGCATCAGGATGTCTTCCTTGCCCCTGCGTCCATGTGCATCGCGATCCCGGATGCGGTGCCCGATACCCGCGCCGTACTCGGCGCCAATATGGAAACCGCGCTGAATATCCTGTGGGATGCTGAGCCACTGGCCGGAGAGCGCGCCTTGGTCATCGGCGCCGGCGTGGTCGGGCTGCTGGTGGCCTATCTGCTCGCGCGCATCCCGGCCATGACGGTGACGATCATTGACCCCGACCCATCGCGCCGCGCCATTGCGGAACACTTCGGCGTGGCTTTCGCCGCCCCGGAAGCCGCACCGGGCGATCAGGAATTGATCATCCATGCCAGCGCCAACCCCGCCGGGCTCCGCCAAGCCCTGCACTGCGCAGCGTTTGAAGCGCGGATCATCGAAGCCTCCTGGTTCGGCGCGCAGGACGTGGCCTTGCCTTTGGGTGAGGCCTTCCATTCCCGTCGCCTGCGCCTGATTTCAAGCCAGGTTGGTGCGGTGGCCCCCGCCATGCGCGGGCGGCGCAGCTTTGGTGAGCGCATGGCCCAGGCGCTTGGCCTGCTGGCGGACCCGGCCCTGGAAGCCCTGATCGGCCCGGCCACTTCCTTCGATGATTTGCCCCAAGCGATGCCCAGCTTGCTCAACCCTGCCCCCGGCATGCCGGCGCCGCTTTGCCCGCTGGTGACCTATGGTGCATGAAGCGCCGAACCGCACAGGATAGACCCCGCCATGTTCAGCCTGACCGTTGTTGATCACGTCATGATCGCCCATTCCTTCCGCGGCGCAGAATTCGGCCCTGCCCAGCGCCTGCATGGCGCGACCTTCATTGTGGAGGCAGAGTTCCGCGCGCCGAAGCTCGATCCGCTCAATCTGCTGGTGGATATCGCCGCCGCCAAGGTGGAACTGCGCCACATTCTGGATGGTTTCGATTATCGCAACCTGGATGCGGAACCGATTTTCGCTGGACAGAACACCACGACCGAATATCTTTGCCTGCATATCCATCGTTGCCTGTCGGCTGCGCTGGCTGAGGGCAAGCTCGGCGCCGGCGGCAAGGCCGTGACGGGCCTTAAGGTGCTGCTGCGCGAAAGCCATATCGCCTGGGCCGCCTATGAAGCCGCACCGGGTGAGGAGCCGGCGGTTTGAGCATCTACCTTCTCGTTCCCGCGCCCTTCAGCGCGATTTCCGGCGGCTATATCTATGATCGCCGCATGGTCGAAGGGCTCAGCGCGCTCGGGCAGGAAGTGCGCGTGGTGGAATTGGCCGGGCGCCATCCCTTCCCGGATGAAGCGGCGACCGAAGCGGCGCGCACTGCCTTGGCCGAAATCCCCGCCGATGCGCGCATCGTGATTGATGGGCTCGGCTTGCCAAGTTTCCTGCCTCTGGCCGATGAATTGACCCGCCGCGGCGCAACGGCGCTGATCCATCACCCAACCGCGCTTGAACCCGGTGCCCCGGAAGGTCAGCGCGAGGCCTTGAAGGCCGCCGAACGCGTGTTGTTCAGCGCTTGTGTGCGCGTCATCACCACATCCACCCCAACCGCGCGGGATTTGCCGGAAGGATTTGGCGTCGATGCCGCGCGCATCAGCGTAATTGAACCAGGCACTGATGCGGCGGCACGCGCGGTGGGTTCCGCCGGCCCTGGCTGCGCCATTCTGAGTGTTGGCATGCTCGTGCCACGCAAGGGGCATGATGTGCTGCTCCGCGCACTCGCGCGGCTCACGGATCTTGAATGGTCGCTCGCCATTGCGGGCGATGCCACGCGCGATCCCGTGCATGCCGATGGGCTGCGGGCGCTGGCCGCCGAGCTTGGCCTTGCGCAGCGCGTGCGCTTTCTGGGCGCGCTGCCGGATGCGGCTTTGGATGCGGAATATGCGCGCGCTGATCTTTTCGCCCTCGCCACGCGTTATGAAGGCTATGGCATGGCGGCGGCTGAAGCGATGGCGCGCGGCCTGCCGATGGCGATCACTGCCGGCGGCGCGATTGCCGAGATTGTGCCGGAAGATACCGCCGTGGTGGCGGCGGTGGATGACCACAACGCGCTTTCCCGCGCCATGCGTCGGCCAGTTTTCGACACAGGCTTGCGCGCCGCGATGGCCGAAGCTTCCTGGCGCGCGGGCCAGGCCTTGCCGCGCTGGCCGGACCGCGCCGCCGCTTTCCTGAAAGCTCTTGATCATGGCTGAAAGCTTTGATGGTGATTGGCTCGATCTGCGTGAGCCTTATGACGCCGCAGCGCGCAATCCCGAATTGGCCGCGATGCTCGCAGCATCCCTGCCGGCACGGCCGCGCCTGCTTGATCTTGGCGCGGGCACGGGCAGCTTGCTCCGCTGGCTTGGGCATTTCATCGGGCGCGCGCAAAGCTGGACCTTGGTGGATAGCGATGCCGAATTGATCTCCCGCGCTTTTGACACCATTGCCGAAAGGGCCGAGGCGGTGGATTGGGCCGTGACGCAACCAGGTCGCAGCGCGATGCTGGTACATGCGCCGCGTGGCGCCTGGCGCATTGAAGCGATCCTGGCTGATCTTGCCGCCGCGCCGGCCAATCTGCCTCTGGAACGCGTGGATGCGGTGGTCAGCACCGCACTTTGTGATCTGGTCTCGCGCGGTTGGGTGGAAGCCATGGCCGCTGCCTGCGCCGCGCGGCGCCTGCCCTTCTATGCCGCGCTGAATGTGACAGGGCGCGAACGTTTCACCCCGCCGCACCCCGCCGATGCGCTGGTCGCGCGCGGCTTTCGCCGTGATCAGGCGCGCGACAAGGGTTTTGGTGGCGCATCGCTCGGGCCGCAGGCACCGGCCGTGATGGCGGAAGCCTTTGCCGCACATGGCTATGCCATTCATCGCGCGCCAAGTGATTGGGTGGTGGATCGCCGCGCCCGCGCCTTTACCCGCGCCATTGCCGATGGCCATGGCATGGCCGCCATCGGCTGGGAAAGGCGCGGCAGTGACGCCATTCTGGATTGGCTGGACCTGCGGCGCGACCAGGCTGATGCCGGGCAGCTTGCCGTGCGCATCGGTCATCAGGATTTCCTCGCACTTCCTCCTGCAAGGTAGTTTCACATGCCTCTTTTGCTTGGCTGCATCGCGGATGATTTCACGGGGGCGACGGACCTCGCGAATACGTTGGTCAAAGGCGGCATGACTGCCGTGCAGGTGATTGGCGTGCCGACCGGTCCCTTGCCGGAAGCCGATGCCGTGATCATCGCGTTGAAATCACGCACCGCGCCGGTTGGCGAAGCGGTGGCGCAATCCCTGGCGGCTTGTGATGCGCTGCTGGCCGCAGGTGCCAAACAGATTTTCTGGAAATATTGCTCGACCTTTGACAGCACGGATCAGGGTAATATCGGACCGGTCGCGGATGCGCTGCTGAAGCGCCTGGGTTCGGGCTTTGCTCTCGCGTGCCCCGCCTTTCCGACCAATGGGCGCACGATCTATTTGGGCCATCTTTTCGTCGGCAATGCGCTGCTGAATGAAAGTGGCATGGAAAACCATCCGCTGACGCCGATGACGGATGCCAATCTGGTGCGCGTGCTTGGCCGGCAGACCGATGGCGCGGTGGGCCTCGTGCCCTTCAGCACCATCGAACAAGGCGCTGCCGCCACGCGCCAAGCCATGATGCGCCTGGCGGAACAGGGCCGGCGTTACGCGATTGTGGATGCGGTGACGGATCAGCATTTGCTCGCGATTGGTGAAGCGGCGGCGCAACACGCGCTCATCACCGGTGGTTCCGGCGTGGCGATGGGCCTGCCCGAAAATTTCCGCCGCGCTGGCTTGCTGCTGGCGCGCGGCGATGCCGCAAGCCTGCCGCCCATGCAGGGTATGGCAGCAGTGGTGGCGGGCTCCTGTTCGCGGGCGACACTCGGGCAAATTGGCCTCGCGCGCGATCACGTACCGGTCTTGGAATTGGATGCGCTGGCCACACCCGATGCGGCGGCACTCGCAGCCCAGGCGCTGGATTGGGTGGCAGGCAAATTGGCCGCCGATCGCCCGGTGGTGATTGCCGCCAGCGCGCCGCCGGAAAAGGTTACCGCATTGCAGGCGAAGCTTGGCCGCGATGCTGCCGGCGCCTTGATCGAAGCCGCCATGGCCGCGATTGCGGAAGGGCTGGTCGCACGCGGCGTGGGGCGCTTGGTCGTTGCAGGTGGCGAGACTTCCGGCGCTGTCGTGCAGCGCCTGGGTGTCACGGCGCTACGTATCGGGCCCGAGATTGATCCAGGCGTGCCCTGGACTTTTGCCGAACCACGCGGGCTGCATCTGGCGCTCAAATCCGGCAATTTCGGCGCGCGTGATTTCTTCCTGAAGGCGTTCGACCATGGATGAGGCCGCGCTACGCACACAACTCGCCGCCCTTGGTGCCTCGCTTTTTGCGCGCGGCTATTCGGTTGGGACAGCCGGGAATATCAGCGTGCGCCTGCCGGATGGGTTTCTGATGACGCCGACCAATTCCTGCCTTGGCCGGCTGGATCCCGCGCGCATCTCCAAGCTCGCGCCGGATTTTTCGCATGTGTCGGGCGACAAGCCATCCAAGGAAGTCTTCATGCATCGCGCGGTGCTAACCGCGCGGCCTGATGCGGGCGCGGTGGTGCATTTGCATTCGACGCATGCCACCGCCATTGCTTGTCTTGCCGAACCGGGGGAAGTCGCGCCCATCCCGCCGCTGACACCTTATTTCGTGATGCGCGTCGGGCGGCTTTTGCCGGTGACCCGCTATTACCGCCCGGGCGATGGGGCGATGGAAAACGACATCCACGAAGCCGCCAAGAGCGCCAAGGCCGTACTGCTGGCCAATCACGGCCCGGTGGTTTCAGGCCGCACTTTGGAAGATGCGGTGCATGCGGCAGAGGAATTGGAAGAAGCCGCACGCCTTGCGCTGCTGCTACGCGGTGCTGGCGCGCGCAGCCTGACGCCCGCGCAGGTTGATGATTTGCTGAACACCTTCGGTTGACCCATGTGGATCATGATCGCTGCGCCCTATACCAGCGGTGGCGCCGATGCTGCTTTGCGCGCCGCGCGCCTTGCTGAAATGAACCAGGCCGCACTCGCCATCCTCAGGCTTGGTCATGTGCCGGTGATTGGCGTGAATATGGCGCTGCCCATCATCGCGGCGGCTGAGGGCGATGTGTTTGACGAAGTGATGATGCCGCTCTCACTCGCCCTGGCTGAACGCTGCGATGCCGTGCTGCGGCTGGGTGGCCCAAGCCAGGGCGCGGATCAGGAAGTCGCGCGCTTCAGGCAGGCGGGTAAGCCGGTCTTCCATACCCTGGCGGAAATCCCGCGAGCGTAGCGGACATCACCGCCCCTTCTCTCACGTCTGATTATCGACACTCACCGCATGCTCACGCAACCATGCCGCAAGCCGGTCATGGCTGAAGGACCTGCCTTCCAGATTGTCGATGAAAAAACGATAAAGCGTCATGGAATCCGGCCTGATCGCGTAGCCATTGATTGCGAGAAAGGTGATCATGCCCGCCACGGCGACACGCTTATTGCCGTCAACAAAGGGATGGTTCATGGCCAGGCTCTCCCACAGAGCCGCGGCTTCCTCGATCACATCCTCATAATACCCCGTTTGCGGACGATAGAGCGCGGCCTCAAGCAGCCCAAAATCACGCACGCCATAGGCGCCGCCATAGCGCTTGATCTGGTCGTGATGAATGGCCAGGATCTCAATGATGGTCAGGTAATCCGTCATTCAGCGAGCTTTGCGTAGAGCTCTGCATATTTCTCGTGGGTGGCCTCATAGGCCGCCATGACATGCGCGCGCGGGCGGGCGCGCTGGCGCTTTTCAATCAGATCGGAAAGCGCCTCATCAACCAGCGCTTGCAATTGGCGCCCCTCGCTTTTGGCGAGGTTGCGCAGCGCAACGAGGGTTTCGGATCTCACCTGGGTGGCGAATTTTTCACGGGTTGGATCGGCCATGTGTCACCCTCCTTCTCGCCTCAGCGATATCATGATCTGTCATGATCCATCAAGTTTTGTCATGATCGCGCAGGGTTTCTCGCCCAGCCCCTCTCACCGGCCATGCATAAAGGCGCTGTCCGGTTGCCTGATCAAGGCAGATCAGGAAGTCGCGCCCTTCAGGCATGTGGGCAAGACAGTCTATGCTGCGCTGGCGGATATCCCGCCCGCCTGAGTGAAGGAGAACCCGATGCAGCTTGATCCCGTCTTTGCCGCGCCGGGGCGCTTCCTCAAGGGCAATATCCATACCCATTCCACTCTTTCTGACGGCCAACGCGCGCCAGAGGATGTAGTGGAGACCTATCGCCGTGGCGGCTATGATTTCATGGCGCTGACCGATCATTTCATGGCGCGCTACAATTTCCCCATCGCCGATACGCGCCGCTTTCGCGCCCCTGGCTTCACCACGCTGCTGGGGGCTGAGGTGCATGCGCCGGCGACCTCACTTGGAGAGATCTGGCACATCTTGGCGGTCGGACTGCCGCTGGATTTCGCGCCAACGCCGCCCGAGGAAAATGGCGCGGCGCTGGCGGCGCGTTGCGCCGATGCGGGCGCCTTTGTCGCCATTGCCCATCCCGGCTGGTATGGGCTGACGGCAGATGATGGGCATAGCATCGCAGCCGCGCATGCCGTTGAGATCTACAACCACACCAGCCAGGTGCGCACCGATCGTGGCGGCGGCGCCTTTCTGGCGGATCGGCTGCTCACTGATGGCAGGCGCCTCTCCCTGATTGCGGTGGATGACGCGCATTTCGCCTGTGAGGATTGGTTCGGCGGCTGGGTCATGGTGAAGGCCACAGAAAATGAACCGGAAGCGCTGCTCGCTGCGCTCAAGGCTGGGCATTTCTACGCTAGCCAGGGTCCGCGCATTGAGGGCATTCTTTGGGGCGAAGATAGCGTTGAGGTGCAGTGCAGCCCGGCCGCCAGCATCATGGTGCTCGGGCGCGGGTCATCCGCAGCGCAAGCGGTGGCGCCCTTGCAGACCAGGGCCGTGCTGCCGCTTGAAAAGCTGCGCGATGGCGGCTTTGCGCGCGTTGTGGTGGCGGATGCGGCGGGCAAGCGCGCCTGGTCCAATCCGCATTTCTTTAGGTGATGATGATTTGGTTGATGTCAAACTTCTCTGACGCCCAAGTTTTTGGATAAGCCGCACTGCCCGGGCTAGTGGTCCGGTCGCTGCTGTCGGTTCCGGAGAGCAGCGTAAATCGGCCCATTAAAACCAGGGCCAGTGGTGCGCGGGGGCAGGTTTGGATCGCGAAAGGTCAGCATAAATCCCACCACCAGGGCCAATTGCGCACCCTGCGGACAAGGTGACCGCGCATCCAGGCGCAACCTAAAGAGCCCCCATCGCGGCTTTCATGATGGCTTAAGCCTTGGGTCATCGGGTGCTGCGAAAATGGGCAGACCACGGTGCTGACGTGATGCACCGCATAAGGATTTCTTAATCCGGAACAGCAAAAGAATTTTGCCTCTCAATTCTCCTGGTCACCTTTCAGCAAGGACAATGCCTGCACAATGGCACAGTCTCAAGAAAGGAGAACGCCAACAAATGCGCCTAAGAATTGCTCCCCTTTTGCTCACCATTCTTGCGGTGATTGGCACGGTGAATGCAGGTGCCGCCATCTATGCCTGGGTGTCCATGCGCCACAATGCGCAGAGCTTCACCGAAATCAAGACTAATGCCGTGGCGCCGCTGATTGATCTCAAGGCCTTATCCGATGCTTATGCGGTATTTGTCGTGGACGCGTCGCACAAGATCCGCAATGGCAACTTCACTTGGGAAGAAGGTGCAACAAGCCTTGCCGATGCGGTAAAGAACATCAACCGCGCCTGGTCAGCGCTGACCCAGGCCCAATTGCCGCCCAGCGTCCAGGAAGCCTTTGCCCAGGCGCGCGAACGCCGCGCCCCGGCTGAACAGGTCACGCAAGATCTGGTGCGCATTGCGGCGGCGAAGAACAGTGCGCAGCTTGAACAGCTGATCAAGGAACGGCTTTATCAGGCGATTGACCCCTTCACGGAATCGATCGGCGGCATGATGGATACCATCGTGGCCGAAACCAATGACAAAGTTGCCAATGAGGTGACCTCCGTTACCCAGGCAACGCTGATCATCTTGCTGATGGGGCTTTTCTCGCTCGCGGCGCTGATTGCTGCCGGCTGGGTTGTGCTTGCCCGTGTCACTCGTCCGCTTGGCCAGCTTGCCTCTGGCATGGAAAAAATGTCGAAGGGCGATCTTTCCAAGGAATTCCAAGGCACGGAACGCCATGACGAAGTGGGCGAAATGGCCCGCGCCGCGACCGTCTTCCGCGAAGGCCTGATCGAGGCTGAGAAGCTGCGCGCCGCAGAAGCGACACGCGGGGCGGAAATGGAAGCGGCGCGCCGTGCTGCCATCCAAAGCATAGCGGGTGATCTGGATCGCGCGGTTGGCCAATCGGTCAGCACACTTTCTGAGAGCACTTCGATGCTGGTGCAGGAAGGGACCAAGGTTGCCTCCGTCACGGATGCGACGCTGGCCCAGGCGCGTTCTGCCGCGCATGAAGGAACGGAAGCCAATCACGGCATCCAATCCGTCTCGGCGGCGGCTGAGGAGCTCACCGTTGCGATTTCCGAAGTCTCCAACCGCGTGACCGCCGTGGCGCAAACCGCGCGCGGTGCGGCGGAACAGGCAGATCGCGTGAGCAGCCTGGTGGATGGGCTGAATGCGGCATCCGTGCGCATCAATGATGTCACAGGGCTGATCGGCACCATCGCCGCGCAGACCAATCTGCTGGCGCTCAATGCCACAATCGAATCTGCCCGTGCCGGTGAGGCTGGCAAGGGCTTCGCGGTGGTGGCCTCCGAAGTGAAGAACCTGGCCGCGCAATCGGCCAAGGCGACCGAGAGCATCCAGACCGAAATCGGTGCCATGCAGAATATCATCGGCGATGTGGTGGGCGTGATTGGCGATATCGTCGCGCGCATCAGCCAGTTGGATGGCGAGAACACCGCCATTGCCGCAGCGGTCGAAGAACAATCCGCCACCACGGCGGAAATCGCCTCAAGCCTGCGCAATGCCGCCAAGGCAGTGGATGGGCTGGAAGGCTCCATCGGCCGCGTCTCCGGCATGGCGGAAGATGCCGGCAAGGCGATGGGCAGCATCACAGTGGCCAGCCGTACCGTGGCGGATGAGGCGGTACAGCTGCGTGAAGCGACCCAGGCGCTGATCAAGCGGCTGCAAGCGGCCTGATCGGACTTTTCCGGTCAAACCAAGGGCGGCGGTCCTGCCAGGGCCGCCGCCTTTTTTGCGTCCGCCGCCAGGGGCTGCAACGCCCCCTCTGGTGGCATTGCGCTAATTTTCCTATATCCAAAGCCCTCAGCGCTTGCGCATGCAGCAGAATGAGGCAGGGTCGGATCAGGCTGGGGATGGCCGAATCCTTACGGTGACTGTGGCAAGAAAGTCACCACACTGTGGCCCTGCCCCATTTTCGCCAAAAGCAGCAGAATGTATTCCTATAATCCTTCTTCCTCAGCAGCCCCTTTGAGCAAATCACGCCAGATTTCACCAAGTTACAGCCATCTCACTTGTTCCCGAGCGCGTCGGAAGCTTACCTCCCCCATCAGAACGCAAGAACGTCACGTCTAACAGGGGGCTTTTTAAAGAGATGAGGACAAGCAGGCTTGTCGCGACCGCTTTTGTCGCCCTTGGTGTCGTGTTGGTGTCGAGCCAAGCCGGCGCCAGCCAACCGAATGCGCAACCTGCCGCCCAGCGTCAGCAGGCCGCCAAGCCCGCCACGGCGCGGCCCGCCAATCAGGCGCAGCCCAATCGTCAAGCCCCTCGTCCAGCCGCCGTCCAGGCGCAGCGCGTCAGCACCAATCAGGCGGCCCAGGCTGCGCGCCGACCACAGACGCAAGCGCAGCGCATAGCCCATGCCAATCCGGGCGGCATTTCCTGCGTGCCCTATGTGCGCCAGGCCACCGGCATGGCGATTCGCGGCAATGGTGGCGATTGGTGGCATAACGCGGCGGGTCTCTATGCGCGCGGCCATACGCCCGAACCCGGCGCCATCATGGCCTTTGCGCGCACGGGCCAGATGCGCTCCGGCCATGTCGCCGTGGTGCAGGAAGTGATCAGCGCGCGTGAGGTGTTGATCCATCACGCCAATTGGGCCGGCCCGGGCATTCGTCGCGGGACGATCATGCAGGATGTGTCGGTGATTGACGTGTCCCTGAACAATGACTGGTCCGCGGTCCGGGTGCAGGTTGGGCGCGATCAGGAAAGCCTGGGGCGCATCTACCCAATCCAGGGCTTCATTTATGACCGGCCGGATAATGGCTATGTCCGCACCGCCGCGACCCCGCGGCCCGGCGGTCAGCTTTTGGCCAATGCGCGTTCGCTCCGCCCCGATGATGTGCGCGGCTTTGAAGAAGTGGCGCAGGCGCCGGCGCGCCGCTGACGCCTAATTGTCATCGCACTTGGCCGGCGCTGGTTTCGCCCTAAAACCGCGCCCGGCCATCACCGCATCCTCCCCAAAGCGCGCGCGCAAGGCCTCCATCGCCTTCCAGCGCGCGGCCCGGCGGGGGGCCTCCGGGTCCGCCAGATCGCCCCGATCCGCCTGATCCGCCGGGGCCAGGGGCTGGGCGCCAATGCCAATCAGGCGGAACGCCGTGCCATCGGCCTCCTTCTGCAAAAGCGGCCGGGCGGCGGCGAAAATCACCTCCGGCAATAGGCTTGGCTCCGCGAGGCGCTGGGATCGGGTGCGCAGCGCGAAATCCGCTGTTTTCAGCTTCAGCACCACGCCACCCGCCGCCAGCCCCTTCTCCTTGAGCCGACGCGCGAGTTTTTCACACATCCGCCAAAGCGGTGCCTCCAGCGCGGCCAGCGTCGCCATATCCGTATCAAAGGTGGTTTCGGCGCTGATGCTTTTGGTCTCCCGGCTTGGGTTGACCGGGCGGTCATCCTCACCCCGCGCGCGCGCCACCAAGGCCGGGCCATCGGCGCCGAAACGGGCCAAGGCAGCGCGGGCATCAAGCGCGGCCAATTGCCCAAGGCGCACAAACCCCGCCGCAGCCAGGCGCTTCGCCATGGCCGGCCCCACACCCGGCAGCACCGCGACCGATTGCGGCGCCAGCCAGGCGGCGGCTTCCCCCCTGCCGATCACGGCAAAGCCCCTCGGCTTGTCGCGTTCGGCGGCGAGCTTCGCCATCAGCCGGTTCGCCGCCAAGCCGACTGAAACGGTCACCCCCACCTCGCGCTCCACCGCCAGTGCGAAGCGCGCCAGCACGGCGGCGGGGGGCGCATTGTGCAAAGCCTCAGTGCCGCGCAGATCAAGCACTGCCTCATCTATTGAGAGCGGCTGCACGAGGGGGGTGAGGGCTTCCATCATGGCGCGGATGCGCGCCCCTTCGCGGGCGTATTTCGCCATATCGGGCTTGATCACCACCGCATCAGGGCAGGCAGCGCGCGCCTTGAACATGGGCATGGCGCTGCGCACGCCCGATAGCCGCGCGATATAGCAACAGGCTGCGACCACGCCGCGCGTGCCGCCGCCCACAATCACCGGGCGGGTCGCCAATTCTGGCCGGTCGCGTTTTTCGACGCTGGCATAGAAGGCATCGCAATCAATATGCGCGAACGTCAGGCGGAACAGGTCAGGATGGGCGATAACACGCCTGGAACCACAGGCCGGGCAGCGCATGAAATCCTCGGCCGCGTGATGGAAGCAATCGCGGCAAAGTGCGGGCATGGTCTAGCGCCTGAGCCACGGCATGGCGGCGAAACACGCCAGCAGCACCGCGTAAATTACACCCTCGAAGCTCGCGAAATGCGCCAGCCATTCTTCGGGCGAAAGGCCGCGCATCGCGCGCGTCATGGCGATTTCCGCGCCAATCAGCAGCACCAGGCCAAAGACGCCCATCAGCAGGCGCCCGCCCGATTTCGGCGGAATGCCAAAGCGGCGCGCGATCAGCGGCGCGAAATGGAAAATGGCGGCGAGCATGGGGAGAGCCTCAAGCGCACTCGCCACCGCCACGCCAAGGCGTGGCGCCAACAGCAATTCCCGTGTCGCGCCCAGCAAAAAGCCGATCACGTAGAGCAGTAGAAAATAGACCGCCCCAGCTTTGAAGGCGCGCGCGATCATGGCGCATCCCAAAGCCGTGCGGCGCCGAAAACGCCGGAGGAATCGCCATGCTTCGCCTGCACCACAGGCGTACGCGCCACATCGCCAAAGCCATGCCGCGCCATCAGCCCCGGCACTTCCCGATAAAGATGCGCCATATTGGACAGGCCGCCCCCCAGCACGATCACATCGGGATCCAGGATATTCGCAATCATCGCCAAGGCCCGCGCGAGCCTGTCCGCATGTCGCGCCAAGGCCGCTTGCGCGCCTTGATCCCCCGCCGCCGCGCGTTCCGGCAAGCCAGACGCATCACGCGCCCCCGGCCCATCGCAATCCGCTGCCAAGGCAGGGCCGGACAGGAAGGTTTCCAGACAGCCATGCTGGCCGCACCAGCAGCGCGGGCCCGGAAACTCCTCAGGCCGCATCCAAGGCAAGGGCACATGGCCCCATTCGCCGCCCGTGCCATTCGGCCCATCCAGAATGCGCCCCGCCGAGACAATCCCGGCACCGGTCCCCGTGCCGATGATCACCGCGAATACGGTATTGTAGCCCGCGCCGGCGCCATCGGCGGCTTCACTCATCGCCAGGCAATTCGCGTCATTGCTGATGCGCACGGCGCGGCCAAGCAAAGCTTCCAGATCCTGCTTCAAGGCGCGGCCATTCAAGGCCTGGGAATTGGCATTGCGCACCAGACCGGTCACGGGGCTCAGGCTGCCGGGAATGCCGATGCCGATGCTGCCCTGCGCGCCCAGCCGCGCCTCGGCATCCCGCACCAAATCGGCGATGGTCGCCAAAACGCCGTCATAGGCGGCGGGGCTTGCGCGGCGTTCGCGCAGCAGTACGGCGCCATCATCGCCAAGGGCCACGATTTCTGTCTTGGTGCCGCCCAGATCAATGCCGAGTTTCATGCTATTAGTCTTGGTCAAGGCAAGGCAGCGCCGCAAGCCTGAACTGGCGGTGATGCGCAAGCCATGGTGGAAGAGAACGCATGAGCGAGACGATTCTGGATGTGAAGGGCCTGACCTGCCCCTTGCCGGTGCTGAAGGCGAATAAGGCCTTGCGCGGCATGGCGGGCGGGGCGCGGTTGACCGTTCTGGCGACCGACCCGGCCTCGGTTGCGGATTTCAACGCTTTTTGTCGGGAAACCGGCCATGCGCTGCTGGCCTTTTCCGAAGATCAGGGCAGCTATCGCTTCGTGATCCGCAAGCGCGACGACACGCCGGCATGAGCGTGCTGATCCTGACCCATGCCGCCTGTGTGGCGCATGATCCCGGCCCGCATCACCCGGAATGCCCGGACCGTTGGCGCGCCATAACGCGCGCCCTGGAAGCGGAAGCCTTCAGCACCCTGCCGCGCGCCGAAGCGCCGCGCGCCACGCGCGAACAAATCCTGCGCGTGCATCCGGAAGCCTATCTGGACGCCATTATGGAGTCGGCACCCGCCGAGGGTGATCGCGTGGCACTCGATGCCGATACCATCCTCTCCCATGGCAGTATCGAAGCTGCCTTGCGGAGTGCCGGCGCGGCAGTGGCGGCGGTGGATGCGGTCTGCACCGGGCCGATCCGCCATGCCTTTTGCGCCACACGCCCGCCTGGCCATCACGCTGAACCAGCGCGCCCCATGGGGTTTTGCGTCTTCGCCAATGCCGCCATTGCCGCGCGCCATACCCAGGCCGCGCATGGGCTGAAGCGCGTGGCGGTTGCGGATTTCGATGTGCATCATGGCAATGGCACGCAAGCCTGTTTTGAGGCTGACGCATCGCTGATGCTCGCGTCATCCCATCAATGGCCGCTTTACCCCGGCACCGGTGCGCCGCAGGAACGGGGGGTGGGCAATATCTTCAACGCGACGCTGCCGCCGGGCGCCGATGGCGCGGCGTTTCGTGCCGTATGGGAAAGGCTGTTGCTGCCTGCGCTCGATGCCTTCGCGCCTGAATTGCTGATCATCTCGGCCGGGTTTGACGCGCATGTGGCGGACCCGCTGGCGCAGTTGCGGCTGACGGAGGCGGATTTCGCCTGGATCACCGAAGAACTTTGCGCATTGGCCGCGCGCCATGCCGAAGGGCGCGTGGTTTCAGTGCTGGAAGGCGGCTATGATCTTTCTGCGCTTGGTTCGTCTGTTGCCGCCCATGTCCGCGCGCTGAAGCTCAATTAGCCCTTGCGCGGGACTGCCCCGCACCCCCAAATCCCAGCAGCACATAACAAAGAGGTCCGCCATGCGTCGCCGTCATCTTCTTGCCGCCCTGCCTGCTGCGGCGTTAGCGCCACGCCTTGCCGCCGCGCAGGAATGGCCGCCCAGCCCGGTGCGCGCCATTGTGCCCTTCGCCCCTGGCTCCGCGACCGATACCGTCGCGCGCGTCTTTACCGAGAAAATGCGCGAAACCCTGGGCCAGAATGTGGTGGTGGAAAACCGCGCCGGCGCCAATGGGCTGATCGGGGCCGAAGCCGTGGCCCGCGCCACGCCCGATGGCCTGACCGTGCTGATCGGCACCAATTCCACCAATGCCGCCGCAGGCGCCCTGTTCAAGCGCGTGCCCTTTGATGTGGAAACCGCCTTCATCCCGGTCTCGACCCTCGGCTCCGTGCCGCTGCTGGTCGCGGTGCGCGCCGAATCGCGCTGGCAGAATTTGGCCGAGCTGCTGGCCGAGGCGAAAACCAAGCCCGAGGGCATCACCTATGCCTCCGCGTCGTCCTCTCAGCAGGTTTCGACCGAGCTGATGGCGCATATGGCGGGGGTGAAGATGCTCCGCGTGCCCTATCGCTCCTCGCCCTTGGCGGTGCAGGATTTGCTGGCGGGGCGGGTTGATCTTTTCGTGGCGGATCAATTGGTTATCCTGCCGCAGGCGCGCGAAGGGAAGCTCCGCATCCTTGGCATCACATCGCCCCAGCGTTCGGCCATGCTGCCGGAAATCCCAACGGTGGCCGAGGCCGGCAATCTGCCTGGCTATCAGATCACCGCCTGGTTCGGCCTTTTCGTACCCGCCGGCACGCCCGCCCTTGCAGTTTCCCGCCTGAATGCGGCCGTGCGCCGCGCCGGGGAACAGGCTGATTTGCGCGAAAGACTGTCTTCCGGCTTCGGCATGGTGGTTTCCACCTCCACCCCGGAAGAGGCCGCTGCCTTTGTCAAATCCGAGACCCAGCGCTGGACCTCGGCCATTCGCACCGCCGGCATCGAACCGGAATAGACTTCTCCACATAAGTAAGGCTAGGCTGACAGTATGGCACGTACACCAAGCGAGACAGCGGAGCCGCCGCCGTCCGATATCGCCGCCCTTTCCTTCGAGCAAGCGCTCGCGGAGCTTGAGGGAATTGTGCGCGAATTGGAAAGCGGCAAGGGCGCGCTTGAAGCCTCGGTCACCGCCTATCAACGCGGTGCGGCGCTGAAGCGCCATTGTGAGGCGAAGCTCGCGGAAGCGGAGCAGAAAATCCAAGCCATTGTGGATGGGCCAGCCGGGCCATCCTTGCGAGACGTGGAATAGAGCGCCGCATGGCTGATACCGCCCAAGCCCTTGCATCAGCCATGGCAGCGGCGGCTGCCGAAATTGATCGCGCGCTGGATGCGCTGATCCCGCCGCCGGAGGGCGATGAGGCGCGGCTGTTTGAAGCCATGCGCTATGCCAGCATGGGGGGCGGCAAAAGGCTGCGCGGTTTTCTGGTGCTGGAAGGTGCCGCGCAATTCGGCGTGGCGCGTGAAGCGGCGCTGCGCGTGGCGGCAGCGATTGAAATGCTGCATGCCTATTCGCTGGTGCATGATGATCTGCCCTGCATGGATGATGATGATCTGCGCCGCGGCAAACCCACCGTACATCGCGCCTTTGATGAGGCAACCGCCGTGCTGGCGGGTGATGCGCTGCAAACCCAGGCCTTTCTGGTCCTGAGCGAAGCCGACACGCACCCTGATCCCGCCGTGCGGGCGGAACTCTGTCGCGCCTTGGCGCGCGCGGCCGGGGCGCGCGGCATGTGCGGCGGGCAGATGCTGGATATGCTGGCGGAAGAAGCGGGTCGGCCCTTGGAAGAGGCTGAAATCGGCCGGCTGCAATTGCTGAAGACCGGCAAGCTGATTGAATTTTCCGCCGAAGCCGGCGCCATTCTTGGCAAGGCGCCGATCCAGCTGCGCCATGCGCTTTCCGCCTATGGCCGCGATCTGGGTGCGGCCTTTCAGATTGCCGATGATGTGCTGGATGCGACCGCATCAGCCGAGGAAACCGGCAAGCGCACCGGCAAGGATGCCGATGCGGGCAAGGCCACTCTTGTTGGGCTTTTGGGGCTGGAGCGCGCCAGGTTGCAAGCGGAACGGCTTGCTGCCCAGGCGCAGGATCATCTGGATGCTTTCGGGGAAGCGGCGGCGCATTTGCGCGCGCTCGCGGATTACACCATCGCGCGGAGAAGCTGAATGAACCGTCCTGTCACACCGCTGCTGGATCGCGTGACCATTCCAAGCGATTTGCGGAACTTCTCTGGCGATCAATTGAAACGCCTGGCCGAAGAATTGCGCGCCGAGACCATTGATGCGGTGTCCGTCACTGGCGGGCATCTTGGCGCATCACTTGGCGTGGTGGAACTCACCGTCGCGGTGCATGCGATTTTCGACACGCCGCATGACCGGCTGATCTGGGATGTCGGGCATCAGGCCTATCCACACAAGATTTTGACCGGGCGGCGCGATCGCATCCGCACGCTGCGCCAAGGCGGCGGGCTTTCCGGCTTCACCAAGCGGAGTGAGAGCGAATACGACCCCTTCGGCGCCGCGCATTCCTCCACCAGCATTTCCGCCGGGCTTGGCATGGCGATTGGCAGCCAATTGCAGGGCAAGGAACGCAATGTCATCGCCGTGATCGGCGACGGGTCCATGAGTGCCGGCATGGCTTATGAAGCCATGAACAATGCCGGCGCATCCAAGGCCAATCTGATTGTCATCCTGAACGATAATGACATGTCCATCGCCCCACCCGTGGGCGCGATGAGTGCTTATCTGTCAAAGCTGATTTCATCACGCCCTTTCCTTTCCTTGCGCGATATGATGGCGCGCTTGGCCAAGCGCTTCCCCGCACCCTTGGAACGCGCGGCGCGGCGTGCCGATGAATACGCGCGCGGGCTGCTGACGGGCGGCACGCTGTTTGAGGAATTGGGCTTTTATTACGTCGGGCCGGTGGATGGGCATGATCTGGACCATTTGCTGCCCATTCTGCGCAACCTGCGTGATCGGGATCAGCAAGGCCCGATCCTGCTGCATGTGGTGACGCAAAAGGGCAAGGGTTATGCGCCGGCGGAATCCGCGCCCGACAAGTATCACGGCGTGGTGAAGTTCAATGTCGTCACCGGCGAACAGGCCAAGGCACCGCCCGGCCCGCCTTCCTTCACCAAGGTCTTCGCCAATGCGCTGATCGCGGAAGCGGAAGCTGATGAACGCATTGTCGCCATCAATGCCGCCATGCCATCCGGCACCGGGCTTGATTCATTCGCCAAGAAATTCCCGCGCCGGAGTTTTGATGTCGGCATCGCCGAACAGCATGCGGTGACGTTTGCGGCGGGGCTCGCGACCGAAGGGCTCAAGCCCTTTTGCGCGATCTATTCAACCTTCTTGCAGCGCGCCTATGACCAGATCATGCATGATGTCGCGCTGCAATCCTTGCCGGTGCGCTTTGGCATGGACCGCGCGGGCTTGGTGGGCGCAGATGGCGCAACCCATGCAGGGTCTTTCGATATCGCCTATCTCGGCTGCCTGCCCAATATGGTGCTGATGGCCGCCGCCGATGAGGTGGAGCTGATGCATATGGTCGCGACCTCGGCCGCGATTGATGATCGGCCTTCCGCCTTCCGCTATCCGCGTGGTGAGGGTTTTGGCCTGGAATTGCCCAAGCGCGGTTCAGTGCTGGAAATTGGCAAGGGCCGCGTACTGCGCGAAGGCACTGCGATTGCGATCCTGTCCTATGGGGCGCGCTTGCAGGAATGCCTGAAGGCAGCTGATGAATTGGCAACCCATGGGCTTTCCTGCACGGTTGCCGATGCGCGCTTCGCCAAGCCGTTGGATACCGCGCTGGTGGAACGGCTTGCGCGGGAGCATGAGGTGCTGATCACGATTGAAGAAGGCTCCATGCTCGGCTTCAGCGGCATTGTGATGCATCATCTGGCGACGCGCGGGCTGATGGATCGTGGGCTGAAAATTCGCCCCATGTGCCTGCCGGATGTCTTCATTGATCATGATGCGCCGCGCAAGCAATATGATCAGGCGGGGCTCAATGCGCCGCATATCGTGGCGACGGCGCTTGCCGCCCTTGGCAAGGCGGAGATGCACTTGCCCGCACGGGCGTGACGCATCAGCCGCGCCACATCCCCCCGCCATCCACATCCACTACCGTGCCATTCACATAAACGCCGCGCGGGCTTGCCAGGAATACCGCTAAATCGGCGATTTCGCTTGACTCAATCGGGCGGTTGAAGGGCAGGCCAGTGATGGTTTCCGCCCAGCGTTCCTCATCGCCGAATTTCAGCTTCGCATTGACGCGCGCCTGGGTGATCATGCGATCGGTCTTGGTCACCGCAGGATTGATGCCAACAACCTTCACGCCATTGGCCTGCGTTGCCGCACCCAAAGCCTGGGTGAAGGCAATCAAAGATGCATTGCCCGCGCCGCCGCAAATATAGCCCGCTTTGGGTGAACGCCCGGCCATGCCGATGATGTTCACCACCGCCCCGGCCTTGCGCGCTTCCATCGCCGGCAGATAGAGCTGGCAGAGATGAATGTAGCCAAAGACCTTCAGGCTCCAGGCTTCCTGCCAACGCTGGATGGAAATATCCTGCAAGCGCCCGGATGGAATGGCGCCGGCATTATTCACCAGCACATCAATATCCGGAAAGGCGGCATGCAGCCTTTCGCGTTCCTCAACCCGCGAAAGATCGGCGGCGAGGGTTTCAACGCGCACCTGCGCAAGCGCGCGCACCTTATCGGCGGCGGTTGCGAGTGCCGCCGCATCGCGCGCTGAAAGCACAATATCGCAGCCCTCCCGCGCGAAGGCTTCCGCACAAGCAAGCCCAATGCCTTTTGATCCACCCGTGACAAGCACACGCTTGCCGGCAAGCTGCATATCCATGGTCACACCACCAATTCAATGAGGAAGGGGCCAGGGCGCGCAAAGCTTTGGCTCATCATGTCTGCCACCTGATCAAGCGTGGTCGCTTGCGCGGCTTCCACGCCCATGCTCTCGGCCATTTTCACCCAGCCGATATCAGGATTGCCGAGATCCATCATATCCATCGCCGTGCGGCCCGGATTGGCGCCGACATTGCGGTATTCGCCAAGCAGGATCGCGTATTTGCGATTGGAAATGATCACGGTGGTCACCGGCAGCTTTTCGCGCGCCTGAGTCCAAAGCGATTGCACCGTATACATGGCCGAACCATCGGCCTGCATATTGATCACGCGCCGACCACCGCCACCAACCGCGGCACCGGTCGCCAAGGGCATGCCGCAGCCAATGGCGCCACCTGTGATCTGCAACCAATCATGCGGCGGCGCGTTATGGGTTTCGGGGAAGAAGCCGCGACCGTAGGAGACACTTTCATCCGCAATGATCGCATCTTCCGGCATCAGCGCACCCAATACACGCGCAAGCCCCTCCGGCGTTGGCGCGCCGCGCACCACTTCCGGGCGCGGGCCGCGATCCGGGATGGCAATGGCGGGCGCGTTCAATTCCGCCGCCAGCGCGGCCAAGGCCATTTCGGCATTCTGTTCATAGCGCGTCAGCACATGCACTTCGGCATTGGGCGGGTAATGCAGCGAAGGCTTGCCCGGATAGCCGAAGAAGCCGACCGGCGCCTTGGCATTCACCAGGATCAGATGCTCCACCCATTTCAGCGCATCCACCGCCTGGTCCACGTAATAGGGTACGCGTTCAAGGGCGATGCGCCCGCGCCCGCGCTGGGTGCGACCGTTGGAGCCCTCAGCCATCAGCCGCGCGCCGGTTGCCTGCGAAATCCGATAGGCGTGAAGCTGCGCGCCTTCACGGAGGCTCGGGCCGCCCAGCAGGATCAGCACATTCTTCTTCTCGCGCAGGATGCGCGCGGCATTGCGAATGGCATGCGGGTCCGCTTCCGGCACGGCGGGCACGGGCAGGGCGGGCGCCACCACGCCGCCATCATTCCAGGCGGTATCGGCAGGCAGGATCAGCGTCGCGATCTGGCCGGGTGAGGTCCGCGCGGCTTGCACGGCCACGGCGGCATCCGCCCCCACCTTGGTTGAATCGGTTGATGTCCTCACCCAGGCGGAAACGCCGCGGGCGAAGCCTTCGGTATCGGCGGTCAGCGGCGCGTCATAGGGGCGGTGATAGGTCGCGTGATCGCCGGTGATATTCACAATGCCGGACCGGGCGCGGCGCGCATTATGCAGATTGGCCAAACCGTTAGCGAGGCCCGGGCCGCAATGGAGCAAGGTGCAGGCCGGCTTTTCCGCCATGCGCCAATAGCCATCCGCCATCCCGGTCACGACATTTTCCTGCAGGCCCAGCACGCAGCGCATACCGGGGATCCGGTCCAGCGCTGCCACGAAATGCATTTCACTTGTGCCTGGATTGGAGAAACAAACATCAACCCCACTACCTATGAGTGTATGGACCAGGCTTTCCGCACCATTCATTGCCGACTCTCCACTTGGCGTTTCTGGGCGCAGCCTGCGCCGAGGGGCGGCTTCGGGCAAGATGGGGCACTTGTCATGCGGTAATTTCGCCGTAATTTGCCGCCAGAAGTAACAATGCGGTGACGAAAACCGCCTCTGGGGGAGCTTTCCGGTCATGCCTCGTTTGGCCGTTGCCTTTTTTGCGTCGGGCTTTGCTGCGCTGCTGTGTCAGATCGTCTGGCAGCGGATGCTCGGCATTTTTGCCGGCTCTGACACGATTTCTGCAGCACTTGTCGTGGGCGCCTTTCTGGCCGGGCTTGGCATTGGTTCGATCATTGGCGCCAAGATCGCCGATCGCATCACGCCCGCGCGCGCGCTGATCGGCTTCGCGCTGGCGGAAACCGGCGTCGGCATTTTCGCCGTGCTGTCCAAGGCTTTTCTTTATGATTGGCTGGCGACCGATCTGGCCGGGGTGGTGGATGACCCGGCGATGATCTTCGCGCTCTGCTTCGCGGGGCTTGTGCTGCCGACCACGCTGATGGGCGCTTCCCTGCCGCTTTTGGCGCGCGCTGTCTCGACCGCTTTGGACACGGTGGCAGAGCGGATTGGCCTGCTTTACGGGCTGAATACCTTCGGCGCCGGGCTTGGTGCGCTGCTGGGTGGCTGGTTTCTGGTCGGTAATCTTGGCTTTGTCGGCGCGCTTTGGCTGGCCGCGGGCTTGGAGATTTTCGCCGCCATCCTGGCGCTGTCGCTGCTGCCGCAGCTGCGTGGCGTACCCCTGCCCGCGCCGAGCCCCGCCGCCAAGGCCGGCGATGCGCCCTTTGGCAGCCTGCCGCTCTGGTGCTTTTTGGTGTTCCTGTCGGGCTATGTGATTGTGGCGCTGGAAATCCTTTGGGTCCGCATCATGGGCCAGGTTGGGCAATACCACGCCTATCTTTTCCCGACCGTGCTTGGGATTTTCCTGCTGGCCGATGGGCTTGGCATGGCCTTCGCAGCCCGCATGGTCCGCCACCTGAAGGACCCGCGCCCGGCCTTTTTCATCACCCAGGGTGCCGGATTTGTCCTGGCGGTGGTCCTGCTGGCCGCGCTTTGGATTGCCATGCCGCTTTGGCCGATTGCCGATCTGATGGCGGTGGATCATTCGCGGCTGCATGGCGGGGCGCTGGCTATGATGATCTTCCTGGCCTTGCTGGTAGTGGGGCCGCCATCCTTCCTGATTGGCATGACCTTCGCCTTTGTGCAGCGCGCCGTGCAGCAGGATTTGGCGAGTGTCGGCACGCGGGTTGGTTGGGTGCAATTGGCCAATATCGCCGGCAATGCGGCGGGGTCCATTTTCACCGGCCTGATTACGCTGCATTTTCTGGGTACGGCGGGCACGCTCAAGCTTCTGGCCGCGCTTTCGTTGCTGCTGCTGCTGGGCTGGCTTTGGCATGGCGGCTGGCGCCGGCCGGTGGAAGGCGGGCTTGCCATCGCCTCCGCGCTCGCGCTGCTGGTCATTCCGGGCAATGCGGGGCTTTGGTCGCGCATGCATGCGGAAGGCCCGGGCAATATGGTGGCCTGGGCGGAAGATCGTTCAGGCGTGGCGTTTTTCCGCGACAGCAAGGGCGCGGATGGCGTGGCGGAAGGCCCCTTCTTCATTCAGGGCTTCAGCCAGGGGCGCATTCCCTTCCTGTCCATTCACCAATTCCTGGGCGCGGTTGGGCCGCTGATCCATCCTGATCCGAAAAATGTGCTGGTGATTGGGATTGGCAGCGGCGGGACGCCCTGGGCCGCGGGCATTCGCCCGGAAAGCCAGATTCGCGCCATTGAATTGGTGGCGCCTGTGCTGACGGCGCTGGAAGAAATCGGCCAGCATTACCCGGATGGCCCCATCGCGCGCATGTTCAAGGACCCGCGTTGGCAGATGGAATATGGCGACGGGCGGCGCACGCTGGCCAAGGAAGACCGGCGCTACGACATTATTGAAGCCGATGCGATTCTGCCGCAGGGCTCACATTCCGGCCTGCTCTATAGCGCGGAATTCATCGAACAGGCGCGACGCCGTTTGGCGCCGGGCGGCCTTTACATTCAATGGACCCCGACGCAGCGCGCGGTGCAGACCTTCGCTGCCGTCTTTCCCCATGCGCTATTGCTGATGCCAGCGGGGGTCATGATCGGATCGAATGAGCCGATTCCCTTCGACCCGGCGAAGCTTGCGGCGGAATTCGCCAAGCCTGCGCATATCGCGCATTTGCTTGCCGGCAATCGGGAGTTCAGCGATTGGCCAAGCCTTTTCGCCGGCACGCCGCTGCAATGGCTGCCCGGGCAGAAGCGGGAAGAGGCACCACTCACGGATGTTTTCCCGCGCGATGAATTCTACATCAATAATCCTGGCCATGGCACGGATTATTATGTGCGCAGCCGGAACGCTTCGGGGCAGCGCCGCGCGGCGGTGGAATAGACGCGCGGTAATGGGCCTTCTCTACATCCCCAGTGCGCGGCGATAGAGATCGAGCAGCGTTTCCTGTTCTTCCACTTCCGCCGGTTCCTGCTTGCGCAACCGGATCACCGCGCGCAGCACCTTCACATCAAAGCCTGCTGATTTCGCTTCTGCAAAAATATCCTTGATGTCGCTGGATAGCGCCTTTTTTTCTTCTTCCAGGCGCTCGATTCGTTCCACGATGGACCGCAGCCTTTCGCCGGCGATGCCGCCGACCTCGGTGGTTTCCTGCTTGCTCGGCGCCTGGGCCATTCTGCGTTCCTCAGTGTGAAGGCCAGACGCTTTAGCTTTAGGTGCGCGTGCCATCAATGTTGCCCCTGCCCGGAAGCTGCGAATTTCGCCTTCTGTTCGGCGCTCGCTTCCTTCTGATACTGCGCCTGCCATTCCTTATAGGGCATGCCGTAAATGATCTCCCGCGCTTCCGGGTCGGTCAGCGGCAAGCCCTTTTCCTCAGCGGCGGCGCGATACCATTTGCTCAGGCAATTCCGGCAGAAGCCGGCAAGATTCATCATATCTATATTCTGCACATCGGGGCGTAAGCGCAGATGTTCCACCAGCCGGCGGAAGGCGGCGGCTTCCAGCTCTGTCTGGGTTGCCTTGTCAATCTCGGGCATGAGGACCTCCTGAAGCTTTCGTCGCCATAGATGGCCCATTCGGCGCGACTTCGCCATACTGGTTCCCAAAAGGATATTCGCCATGGCCTTTACCGATGCATCCGCCCGCGCCGCGCTCCGCCAGGTGTTCGACGCAGCCATTGCCAGCGCCGATCCGCGCCAGGTGCTGGCGCGGCATTTGCCGGAACGCCCGCGCGGGCGGGTCATTGTGCTCGGCGCCGGGAAATCCGCCGCCGTGATGGCTGCGGCGGTGGAGGCCGCCTGGCCCGATGCCCCGATCGAGGGGCTGGTCGTGACCCGCTATGCCCATGGCTACCCAACGCGGCGGATCAAGGTGCTGGAAGCCTCTCACCCCGTGCCGGATGCGGCGGGGGCCAAGGCCGCGGCGGCATTGCTGGAAGCGGCGCGCGGCGCGGGGGCGGATGATCTGGTGCTGTTCCTGGTCTCGGGCGGCGGGTCTTCGCTGACGACGCTCCCCGCCCCCGGTCTGACGCTGGAGGAGTTGATTGTGGTGAACAAGGCGCTGCTCGCTTCCGGCGCCACCATCCATGAAATGAACTGCATTCGCCGGCATCTTTCCGCCTTTTCCGGCGGGCGGCTGGCCACCGCCGCCCATCCTGCGCGCGTGGTGACGCTGGCGATTTCCGATGTGCCGGGGGATGACCCGAGTGTGATTGCCTCCGGCCCCACCGTGCCGGACCCTTCAAGCTTCGCCGATGCGCGGGCTTTGGTCGCGCATTACGGCATGCAGCTACCATCAGCGGTGATGGCGCATCTGGCCGCCGGCGCGGAGGAAAGCCCGAAGCCCGGTGATCCGCGCCTAGGCACACCGGATTATCGCTTCATCGCCACCCCCGCCATGGCCCTGGAAGCCGCCGCCACTGCCGCGCGCGTGCTTGGCCTGACGCCCTTGATTCTGGGCGATGCCTTGGAAGGGGAGGCACGGGAATTGGGCACCGCGCTCGCCGGTATCGCGCGGTCCGCCGCAACCCATGGCCACCCCTTGCCCGGCCCGGCCATTCTGCTTTCGGGGGGCGAGACGACGGTCACCATCCGCAGCCCCAAGCCGGGACGCGGCGGGCGGAATGGCGAATGCCTGCTCGGCTGCGCGCTGGCCTTGGCCGGAACCCCCGGCATTTGGGCGCTGATGGGCGATACGGATGGGATTGATGGGTCAGAGGATAATGCCGGCGCCATCGCCACCCCGGACACGCTGGCCCGCGCCCGCGCCGCCGGGCTTGATCCGCGCGCGTTATTGGCGGGGCATGACAGCTACCGGCTGTTCCAGACGCTGGGCGATCTGGTAGTGACGGGGCCGACGCTCACCAATGTGAATGATTTTCGCGCGCTTTTGGTGGCTTAACTTTTAAAAATTAAGTCACGCGGATTTTGGGTAGCATCTTAACTTAATTTTGCTAAGATGCCGCCATGCGTGACCCAGCCCTTGAAGCCCTTCTCGCCCGGCGCGGCACCGTCAAGCAGATCGCCGCCGCCCTGGGCATCTCCACCGCCGCCGTTTCCCAATGGAAGCGCATCCCTGAGGATCGTGTTCCGGAAATCGCCAAAGCGCTGAACCTGCCGCCCGCAAGCCTGCGGCCTGATCTGGCGCCCACCCCACCCCATTCTGAACCAAGCACAGGAGCGCCCCGCATGGTGGCCCGCCCCGTTCTGCGCCGCCGGCGCCGTACCAAAATCATCGCAACCCTCGGCCCCGCCAGCAGCAGCGCGGAGATGATCGAAAAGCTCCACCGCGCCGGGGCGGATATCTTCCGGCTCAATTTTTCCCATGGCAGTCATGAGGACCACGCCGCGCGCATCGCCACCATCCGCGCCGTGGAGGCCAAGGTGGGCCGCCCCATCGGCATTCTCGCCGATGTGCAAGGGCCGAAGCTGCGCGTCGGACGCTTTCAGGCCGGGCGGGTGCAGTTGCAATCGGGCCAGAGCTTCAAGCTTGATCTGAACCCAACCCCCGGCGATGCCAGGCGGGTAAATCTGCCGCATCCGGAAATCATCGCCGCGGCGCAAATCGGCACCACGCTGTTGTTGGATGATGGCAAGCTTAGGCTGCGCGTTACCCACAAGCGCCCGGATCATCTGGAGACCCAAGTGGTGGTGGGCGGCCCGCTTTCGGACCGCAAGGGGGTTAATGTGCCCGATGTGGCGCTGCCCATCCCGGCGCTGACGGAAAAGGACCGCGCGGACCTTGCCTTCGTGCTGGATCAGGGCGTGGAATATATCGGCCTGTCCTTCGTGCAACGCCCGGAAGATGTGGCGGAAGCCAAGGAAATCGCCGCCGGGCGCGCCTGGATCATGGTGAAGCTCGAAAAACCCCAAGCGCTTGAAAACCTTGATGCCATCATGGCGCTCACTGATTGCGTGATGGTCGCACGCGGCGATTTGGGCGTGGAATTGCCCCCGGAAGAAGTGCCACTCGCGCAAAAGCGCATCGTGCGCACCGCCCGCGCCCTCGGCAAACCCGTTGTCGTGGCAACGCAAATGCTGGAAAGCATGATCACTGCGCCCAGTCCAACACGCGCAGAAGTGTCCGATGTCGGCACCGCCGTATTCGATGGCGCGGATGCGGTGATGCTCTCGGCCGAGACCGCCGCCGGGCAATACCCTTATGAGGCGGTGAATATGATGGACCGCATTGTGGCGCGGGTTGAACAGGACCCGGATTGGCGCCGCCTGACCGATGCGGCACGCCCACCGCCCGAGCATTCCAGCGCCGGCGCCATCGCAACCGCCGCGCGCCAGGTGGGCGAGACGATCGAAGCCGAGGTGATTGC
>JADCEV010000017.1 GCA_020249865.1 Roseomonas sp.
ATCCCAGCGCTTGTCGCGATCCATCGCGAAATAGCGCCCGATGATGGTGGCGATGCGCACACCTGCAACACCGGCCAGATCGGCTTCAAAACGCTTGAGGTAATCCGGCGCGGCGCGCGGCGGCGTATCCCGCCCATCGGTAAAGGCATGGATGGCAACCGGTATGCCAGCGCGTGAAAGCAATTTCGCCAAAGCCACCGCATGATCCTGATGCGCATGCACCCCGCCAGGGGAGAGCAAGCCCATCAAATGGCAGGTACCGCCGGAGGCCTTCAGCTTCGCGATCAACCCTGTCAGTGCCGGCAAGCGCGCGAAGGACCCATCGGCGATGGCGGCATCAATGCGCGGCAGATCCTGCATCACCACGCGCCCGGCCCCGATATTGAGGTGCCCGACCTCGGAATTGCCCATCTGCCCTTCCGGTAGCCCGACATCCAAGCCGGAGGTCTTGAGAAAAGCATGCGGGCAAGCCGCCCAAAGCGCATCAAAATTCGGCGTCTTCGCCTGGCGCACGGCGTTATCGGCGATATCTTCCCGCCAGCCCCAGCCATCCAGAATGACCAGCATCACGGGGCGCGGCATGGCGGCGGCTTGCATGCGAGAGAACTCCAGAAACTATGCAGGCCGAAATACCCCCCGTGGTGGCCCGCAGGCAAGCGCGGATCAGAAGGGCATCAGCGCCGGCACGCCAAAGAAGCGCGCATGGAAATGCAGCGTCACGGCCCAGCCGATCAGTGCGAGCGCGGGGGCAAGCCAGCCGATTTCCGCCAGCACCAGCCGATTACGCCCGGCCAGGATGGCGCCGAAGGGCAGGATGGAGGTTGCGGCCTGGAGTTTTGCCGCTGCCTCCGGGTCGCGTGCGGCAAGCTTGCGATCAATGGAGGGCATGCCAATCAGGGCGCTGATGGCGAAGGTGCCGAAGAAGATCACACTCGCCAGATCGCCATTGCCGAGAACATGCACCAAAGCCCAAAGCGCGAAGGACCAAAGCACAGGGTGGCGCGTAATGCGCTGAATGCCGCGCACCTGCTGCCCAACGAGACCCTCTCCGCCAATCCCTGTCGGGTTGCGCAAAAGCCCAGCGGCAAAGAACAGAAAAGCCGGCAGCATGATCAGCGCAAGGACCAGGCGAAGCCAGGCTGGCGCGGTCCAGATCGGCACGGGGTCTGCCGCGCCCGAGGCGCGCGCGAGCAGCACCAAGGCAAGCACGGACAGGATGGAATAGAAAATGCGAAAGCCATTCGCGCCGAGGCCAGCGACCAGCCTGGCCCGCATCACACCACTGGCCAGGCCATGATGCGTCACGAACCAAAACACCGCTGCCATCAATAGGGGGAAGAAGGTTTTCATGACTTATAGATCCTTCAAGACGGCCCAAAGCGCCGATTTCGCCTCAAACCCAATGCCGGGAATATCGGGCATTTTGATCCGCCCATCCACCACCGGCGTGCTGTCGGCGAAACCGCCAAAGGGCGCGAAAACCTCTGGGTAGCTTTCATTGCCGCCAAGCCCAAGGCCGACCGCGATATTGAGCGCGAATTGATGCCCGCCATGCGGCACGCAGCGTCGCGGGGACCAGCCATGGCGCACCAGCATTTCCAGCGTGCGCAGATACTCCACCAAGCCGTAAGACAGTGCGGGATCGAATTGCAGGATATCGCGATCCGGACGCAGGCCACCATGGCGAATCAGATTGCGCGCATCCAGCATGGAAAACAGATTCTCGCCTGTTGCGATCGGCGGCATATATTGTTCGGCCAGCGCGGTATGGGTTGAATAATCGAGCGGATCGAGCGGTTCCTCATACCAGCGGAGCCCAAAGGGTTGCAGCGCCGCGCCATAGGTCAGCGCCGCATGCAGGCCAAAGCGGCCATTCACATCCACCGCCAGGCGCGATCCATCACCGCCCAGCAATTTCACCACCGCTTCAATGCGCGCCAGATCTTCCGTCAACGCATCCTTCACCGTCGTGCCCGGCGCACCGCCGATTTTCATTTTCACGGTGGTATAGCCCATGCCAAGGTAGCGCTTCATTTCCTCCACCAAGGCATCCACGCCCTTGCCGGGGTAGTAATAGCCGCCCGCCGCATAAACCCAGGCGCTGTCATCCGCCTGACCGCCGCGATAGCGATCCGCGAGCAAGCGCCACAGCGGCACGCCCGCAAGCTTTGCCGCCGCATCCCAAAGGGCCATGTCCAGAACGCCAACCGCAACGGAGCGATCCCCATGCCCGCCCGGCTTTTCATTACGCATCATCACTGCCCAGGCGCGCCCGGGGCTAAGCCCGCCTTTGCTACGCGTCAATTCCGCTTCGGTCGCCGCTTGCAGGCGCGGGACAAAGCGTTCCGTGAGCAAACCCGGCTGCGCATAACGGCCATTGGAATTGAAGCCATAGCCAGTGGCTTTTTTGCCGGCGCCATCTTCCACCGTGATGGCAACGACACTCGCCGTCATTTTCGAAAAATCAATATAGGCATTTGCAATGGCGCTTGCGATCGGCACCACGCCTTGGCGGATGGAGGTAATACGCATGAGGTTTCCTGTTTTGTATCGCGCGCGGTCAGGCACGCGTCATGTTCAACCGAGCAATCTGCCGATCACGCGCGCCGTGTAATCCACCACCGGAATCACGCGTCCGTAATTGATACGTGTCGGGCCGATCACGCCGATGGCACCGACGATCTTTTCCTGCCCATTGCGGAAGGGCGCCACCACCACGGAAAGCCCAGCGCTATCGAATAGCCCGCTTTCGGCGCCGATGAAAATCTGCACACCTTCACCGCGCTGCGCGAGTTCGAGTAATCGCAACATGGTTTCCTGCGCTTCCAGCCTTTCGAACAGCCGCTGGATTTCCTGCACCTGCGCCGCCTGATCCAGATTCTGCAACAGCCGCGCCTGGCCGCGCAAAATCAGCGAACCACCACCGCCGCCTGACCAGGTGGCGAGCCCGGCCGAGATCACCTGCTGCGTCAGCGCATCCAAGGCCGTGCGGTCGGCGGCGATTTCCTCGGCCACCTTGCTGCGCGTTTCTTCCAGGGTGCGGCCAGCCAGCCGCGCATTCAGGTAGTTGGAAGCTTGCGTCAGCGCCGAAGGTGGCAGGCCCGCCGGCACCTCAATGACGCGGTTTTCCACCTGCCCGCCTTCATGCACCAGCACCACCAGCGCGCGGCCCGGCCCAAGTGCGACAAATTCAATATGCCGCACCGGGTTTTCCGTCTTGGGCGCCACCACCAGCCCGGCAGCCCCGGCAAGGCCCGAGAGCATCAGCCCCGCTTCCGCGAGCGTTTCCTGCAAGGACCGGCCCGATGCCGCGCAGCGCGCCGCAATCGCATCCCGGTCTTCCTCACCCAGCGCGCCAAATTCCAACAAGCCATCCACGAAAAGCCGAAGCCCGCGTTCCGTTGGCAACCGCCCGGCCGAGGTATGCGGCGCGTAAAGCAGCCCGGCATCTTCCAGATCCGCCATGGCATTGCGGATAGTGGCCGGCGATAAACCGAGTGGCAGCCGGCGCGACAGCGTGCGGGAGCCCACAGGTTCGCCCGTCGCGACATAGGTTTCCACCAATTCGCGCAAAATCAGCGCCGAACGGCTATCCAGCCCGGCAGCAGCCGGCAGCCCGGGGGTCAGCTTCGCGGGCGTATGGGTCACGGGGTTGGGTCCCGATTTGTCATGGCCCGAGTATGGGGCCTGCGCCGGGCGCGTCAACGGGTTAGCAAGCCGGGTGGCCCTGTGCTAACCGCGCGCCCATGACCAGACCCTCAGGCCGCGCCCCTGGCGCGCTTCGCACCGTTTCCATCCAACCCGGCGTCGCCCGCCATGCGGAAGGTTCCTGCGTTATTCGCATGGGCCTGACCGAGGTGCTCTGCACCGCGAGTGTCGAAGGCAAGGTGCCGCCCTTCCTGCGCGGTCAGGGCCAGGGATGGGTGACGGCGGAATACGGCATGCTGCCGCGCGCGACGCATACGCGCGGGGACCGCGAAGCGGCGCGCGGCAAGCAATCCGGCCGCACACAGGAAATCCAGCGCCTGATTGGGCGTTCGCTCCGTGCCGTGACGGATTTGAAGGCGATGGGGGAGATGACCATCACGCTGGATTGCGATGTGCTGACCGCCGATGGCGGCACGCGCTGTGCTTCCATCACCGGCGCCTGGGTGGCGCTGCATCTGGCGTTTGAACATTGCAAGCGCATGAACATCATCTCGCGCAATCCGCTGAAGGATCAGGTGGCGGCGATTTCCTGCGGTATTTATCAGGGCGTGCCCGTGCTCGACCTTGATTATGATGAAGACAGCAAGGCTGATGCGGATGCGAATTTCGTCCTGACGGCTTCGGGCGGCATTGTTGAAATTCAAGGCACCGCCGAAGGTGCCCCTTTCACGGAAGCCGATTTGCAGGCGCTGATGGGCCATGCGCGCGAAGGCACGGCAGCGCTTTTCGCCAAGCAGCGGCTTGCGGTGGATAAGTGATGGCGCATCGGCGCCTCTCACGCGGAGAGAAGATCGTCATCGCCACGCACAACGCCGGGAAGCTCCGTGAAGTGGCGGCCTTGCTGGCGCCGCACGGCATTGAAGTGACCAGCGCCGGCGCGCTTGGCCTGCCGGAACCTGAGGAGACCGAGACCAGCTTCCTCGGCAATGCGCGGATCAAGGCGCATGCGGCAGCGCGGGCTGCGGGGATGCCGGCGCTTTCCGATGATTCAGGGTTTTCGGTGGCGGCGCTGGATGGCGCGCCCGGCGTCTATACCGCCGATTGGGCCATGCGCCCGGAAGGTGGGCGGGATTATGCGCTCGCCATGGGCAAGGTGCATGACCTGGCCAAGCATGCCGCGGACCGCGCGGCCTGGTTCACCTGTGCGCTCGTGCTCGCCTGGCCCGATGGGCATGAGGAAGGCTTTGAGGGCAAGGCGGAGGGCGTTTGGGTCTGGCCACCACGCGGCGCGCATGGCTTTGGCTATGACCCGATGTTCGTGCCGCAGGGTTATTCAGAAACCTTCGGCGAAATGGACCCGGCCGAGAAGCACCGCATCAGCCACCGCGCCGCGGCTTTCGCGTTACTGGCCGCTGCCTGCCTGCCGCCGGCGGCAGGCTGAGTTTCAAGGGCGCCGGCGCTGCGGGTGACAAGCCGCGTTGCAATAGGCTCGCCCAGCCTTCTTCCGGTGTATCCACGATTTCGAACAGTTTCAAATCAGCCTCGCTGATCATGCCTTCTTCGGCGAGGGCCGCGAAATTCACCACCTTCTTCCAGTAATCCTTGCCGAACAGCACAATCGGCAAGGCGTGCATTTTCTCCGATTGCACCAGGGTCAGCACTTCGAATAATTCATCGAAAGTGCCGAAGCCACCAGGGAAAACCGCGAGCGCATTGGCGCGCATGGCAAGGTGCATCTTGCGCATGGCGAAGTAATGGAAGCGGAAGGTCAGCGCCGGCGTGGACCATGGATTGGGTGCCTGTTCATGCGGCAGGGTGATGTTGAAGCCGATGGAAGGCGCGCCGCATTCGGATGCACCGCGATTGGCCGCTTCCATGATCCCAGGGCCACCGCCCGTTGCAATCACATTATCACGCGGCGCACCGGAAGCGGCGAGCGCTCCGCCGCGCATGGAAACAATGCGGGCGAAGGCGCGCGCATCCTCATAAAAGCGGGACCGATCAAGCGCCTTTTGCGCGGCACGCTTTTCCGCGGCCCCGCGCGCCTTTTTGGCGAGCGCCTCGGCTTCCTCGGCACTCGGACAACGGGCGGAACCAAACACCACCACAGTGGACCGCACCCCCCAATCGCGCAGCGCATATTCGGCCTTGGCGTATTCCATGCCGAAGCGGAACGGGCGCATTTCATCGCGGAGCAGGAATTCCTGGTCCTCCACCGCCAGCAGATAGCTGCGTGAGTGTTTTTGGGCGCCGTTGTCGGGCATTGGTAGCTTCCCCCTTGGATGTTGCGCGCATCTTGGCATGAAGAACGTCCGGGCGGCGATGGGGGGCGGTCCCGGTCCAAAAGCGTGACTCTGCTGCAACGGTCACGAGTCGCCCTGAATCCGCGCCAGGGGAAATACAAGAAAACCCTGGGCAAAGAACGGCTTCCGGCATAGAGTTCCGAATCACTCTGAAGCGCTGCCTTGATGCCTCGCCTTTTTATCCCGGCCGATTCCAGGCCCTCTGCCGAACCGGGCGCCGTCAGGCGGCGCTTTGCCTCGGCCGATCTGCGCGCGCTCTTGCGTCGGCGCCTGATGGAATTTTGCGGCCTGCTGGCGGCGCTGGTGGCGCTTGGGCTGGCGGCGGCGCTGCTGAGTTACGATCCCGCCGATCCTTCGCTGAATACGGCAACCACCCGCGCGGTCAGCAATCTGGCCGGGCCGGCAGGGGCGGTAGTTGCGGATATCCTGCTGCAGGGCTTTGGGTATGCGGCGGCGCTTCCCGTGCTGGCGCTGCTGGCTTGGGCCTTCCGGTTGGCGACGCAACGCGGCCTTGGCTTCATTCCCTTCCGGCTTTTCGGCCTGGCGCTTGCCCTGCCGCTTGGTGCGGCGGCGCTGAGCCTTGCCCCCTTGCCACCGGAAGCGCCCGGCCTGGCCGGCGCGGGCGGTGCGGTGGGGCCACTTTTGGCTGATGGCGTGATTTCCTGGCTTTCGGGCAGCTTTGGCGCCTATGGCGCGCTGCTGGGTAAGGCCAGCCTGGTCTTTGGCGCGGTGGGGGCGGGCTTTATCGGCTGCGGCCTGACCTTCGGCGAATGGCGCGGCGCCGGCCGCGCGGCCCTTGGCGCCAGCCAGGCCGCCCTGGATGCGGCGCGTGCGGGGGCGGAAAGGCTGCGCCCCGCCGAGGAAGCTGAACCAAAAAAGCCCGGATTCTTCGCCCGGCTTGGCGCGCGCTTCAAATCCCGCACGGGTCGTCTATTCCGCCGCCAGGAACCGGAAATCCCGCTTGGCCCCATGCTGCGCGCCGCCGATGCGGCGGCCGAGGCCATGCCGATCCGCCCCGAAGCGCCCGAGGCCCCGCGTGAAGCCCCGCCGGTGCGCCCTCGTAAACAGCCGGAGCCTGCGCGCCGTCCGGCGCAGCAACCGGCGCTTGATCTTGGTGATGGCGCCTGGGCGCTGCCGCCGCTTGATCTGCTGACCCCCGCCCCCGCGCAGCGCGTGGGCCGGCCTTCCGAGGAATCGTTGCAAGCCAATGCGCGGCTTTTGGAAAGCGTCTTGGAAGATTACGGCGTGCGCGGGCGCATTGTGGAAATCCGCCCCGGCCCGGTGGTGACTCTGTATGAATTGGAACCCGCCCCCGGCACCAAATCCGCGCGCGTCATTGGCCTTGCGGATGATATCGCGCGGTCCATGAGCCTGATTGCGGTGCGCATCGCAACCGTACCGGGGCGCAATGTGATCGGCATTGAAATGCCGAATGCGAAGCGCGAGACGGTGTTCCTTTCCGAAATGTTCAGCGATGAAAGCTGGCATCGCCATCCGGGCAAGCTGCCCTTGGCGCTGGGTAAGGATATCGGTGGCACGCCGGTAATCGCCGATCTGGCGCGCATGCCGCATTTGCTGATTGCCGGCACCACGGGTTCAGGCAAATCGGTTGGGATCAATACCATGATCCTGAGCCTGCTCTATCGCTTCAGCCCGGATGAATGCCGCTTCATCATGATTGACCCGAAGATGCTGGAGCTTTCGGTCTATGACCGCATTCCGCATCTGCTGGCGCCGGTGGTGACAGAACCGCCCAAGGCGATTGGCGCGCTGAAATGGACCGTGCGGGAAATGGAGCGCCGCTACCGTGCCATGAGCCAATTGGGCGTGCGCAATATCGCGGGCTACAACGAAAAAGTGACCGCTGCGCGCCAACGCAACGAAGTACTGACAAGGCGCGTGCAAACCGGCTTCGATCCGGAAACCAATAAGCCCGTTTTTGAAGATCAGCCTCTCGCGCTGGAAGCACTGCCCATGATTGTGGTGGTGATTGATGAAATGGCCGATCTGATGATCGTGGCCGGCAAGGAAATTGAAGCCGCGGTGCAAAGGCTGGCGCAAATGGCGCGTGCTGCGGGCATTCATGTGATCATGGCCACACAGCGGCCTTCGGTGGATGTGATCACCGGCACGATCAAGGCGAATTTCCCGACGCGCATTTCCTTCCAGGTGACATCCAAGATTGATAGCCGCACCATCCTGGGCGAACAGGGCGCGGAACAATTGCTGGGCCAGGGCGACATGCTGCACATGCCGGGCGGCGGGCGGCTGGCGCGCGTGCATGGCCCATTTGTTTCGGACACTGAGGTTGAGCGCGTGGTTGAATTCCTCCGCGCCCAGGGTGAGCCTGATTATATCGAGGAAGTCACCGAAACCGAGGATGAGGGTGATTCGGTTGCCATGCTTGGCATGCTGGGCGGCAATACGGATGGGGAAGCATAGCTCTATGATCAGGCGGTGGCGCTGGTCACGCGCGAAGGCAAGGCAAGCACCAGCTTCGTGCAGCGGCATCTCAACATCGGCTATAACCGCGCGGCGAAGCTGATTGAGCAGATGGAAAAGGAAGGCGTGGTGGGGCCGGCGAACCATGTGGGTAAGCGGGAAGTGCTGGCGCCGGGGCCGCGGGATTGAGAGGGAGTGGGAGAGTGCAAAATTAGGCCTGCGTCGGGCGAGGAAACAAGCATGATTATTCTTCTCTATCAATGCATTACGCCCTACAATGCATTACGCCCTACCCTAAATTGATCGTTTATTCTTGAACAAAGCTTGTTCTATTAGGAAGGAAGGCAAAGCCAAGTCGCAACAAGCGGCACGTTTTGGGAAGAAAACACGGCTATGAAGCTCTTGTCGCGGGCCGCACTCGCCCCGGCTGCGCTGATGGCAGGTATCGGGCCCGCATCGGCGCAGGTGCAAATGTTCATTCTCTAGTAGGCTGCTGAAAAGCTGTCATTGAGCATCGCAATTTTGTCTCGCGCGGATGTTTTTAACGCTGCCCGCGCCTGGACCTGGCCAATTTCAGCGATTTTTTGGCCCAGTCGGTACGCTCGGGACAGACTCCCGGCATCATGCCGCCACCACCAGCAACTTCGGCAGGCACACCAGGTTGTACGCTGCCATTGCCAGG